>JBKPMX010000125.1:0-18072 GCA_046765655.1 Acidobacteriota bacterium | reverse complement strand
GCGAGCAGCCGCGGATGTTTCATAAAACTATTCACAGGCCGGAACTTTATCGTGCGATCAAAAATACCATCTCGCGGCGAACGAAGTTAAGGACGTGAGGCGGAGACGCCGAGAGTGGGAGACGCCGGAGAAGGAGAGAAGGGGGAGGGGAGAAGCAGCGACGCGAGACGTGGTGAGCTCTGACGTCTCGTCTTGTCGCCACGTGTGCCTGTCTCCCCATCTCCGCCTGCTTTATTCCTCACAGATTTTGTTGCGATGCTACGCGCGTGCTATTTTCACTGCGCGTGCCGGGGTGGCGGAATGGCAGACGCTGCGGACTTAAAATCCGTTGTCCGCAAGGACGTGCGGGTTCGACTCCCGCCCTCGGCACCACTATTAATCCTCCGGCCATGATTTACTCGTACCTAAGCTACAAGTCATCGACTTTCGTCGCGCCGCGTGCTCGAACATAACAATCCAATAGCGCCACACCGATCAGCAACGGTGCGATGCCGATGAATGTGGGTCGGTAAGCTGACATCTCATATGAGTGACCAATACACCTATTGAGCGCACTCTTTATTCCACAACACTGAAAACTCCTTATAACGCTCTGATTCAGGGTTTCAGGCGGGGTGGTATGCATCTTGCCATCTCTAAGAACCGAGGAGACAAGAACACATGAGAACAAGCGGATACAGGAACACAATTGGGGGAGCAATCTTAGCTTTATCATTAATGTTTGGAATTGCGATGATTTCCAGCACAACTGCACACGCGCAGGATCGCAATGACGGTCGATGGCGTCGTGATGATCGCAATCGTAGTGAGCAGCAGGATCGAGATTGGCGACGGAATCGTAACGACGACCGATATCGTGGTCGCCGTGATGATCGTTACGATCGTAACGACCGCTACGATCGCAATGGTCGTTACGGGAACTATGGTGGCTATAACAACGGCGCTCAGATTGAGCTGAACCAGGGATACCAGGCCGGCTTGAGTACTGGGTCGAGTGATGCTCGCCGCGGCCAGAGCTATGACCCGCAGCGTTCGCACTACTACAAGGACGCTCGCTCGCAGCAATTTAGAAGTGGATTCCTGCAGGGCTATGCGGAAGGATTTCGCGAGTACGGTGGTTACAACAACGGCGGCTATCGCAGGAATAATGGAGGCTTCGGCAACATCCTCGGAGATATCCTTGGCCGTCCTTAAGTCTGACTAATCAGAAGCAAAACGCCAAAACTGAATGAAAATGCCGCGATAAATCGTCGCGGCATTTCTCTGTAGTCACGCGCAACACCGGTACGTTTCCTTGGTCCTCTCCTATTAATCTTCTATTAAGGCACGCCTCCGTATACTCCGACCATTACGTTCAGTAAGTAATCGCTGAGACACAAGGTAAATAACATGCGAAGAAACAGAAGTTCGCAGTGCCTCTTCGGCATGATCCTGTGTGGGATCGTGTTCGCCACAGGACCAACGATGCGCGCTCAAACACCCCTTAAGCCAACCCCGTCCCCCACTCCATCAAGCTCACCACCCACACTCGAAAGGGAATTCTTCAAGAATATTCTGCACGACCAAAAAGCGATCTGGACCTCGCCACTTCACCTGGAAAGAAGTGATGCGAAATGGCTGGTGCCCTCAGGTATTGGTCTGATGGCGTTGATTACAACCGACCGGATAACCGGCGATGAGCTTGCCGAATCTGATCCATCGGTAAGCGCCAGTCGAGCGATAAGTTATAGCGGGTCAGTATATGGAGTGGGAGCGGCGGCGGGGACTTTCTATTTAGTAGGTCGCCTGAAAAACAACTATCGAGCGCGAGAGACTGGAGTGCTGATTGCGGAAGCGGCCGTCGATAGCGCGATCGTCGAAGGTGCGTTAAAAGAAATCACCCAACGAGCGCGTCCAGCAGACGGTGTCGAGCGTAGTGAATTCTTCGACGGCGGAAGCTCCTTTCCATCCGGTCACAGCACCCAGGCGTGGGCCCTTGCCACGGTTATCGCAAATGAATACAAACATCGACGCGCTGTTCAAGTTGCTGCATACGCAATGGCAAGTGCGGTTAGTGTGGCGCGCTTCACTGCACAAAAACACTACCTTTCAGATGTGTTTGTGGGGAGCGCGTTGGGGTACGGCATCGGGAAGTATGTCTACAACGCACACCATCAAGAATCGCCAGCTGCGACCGGCGATACTGGACCAGAGTCGACCCTGTGGTGGCCCGCTGTTTCGCCTCAATTCAACCGCCACAACCACGCATATGGCGTTGGCTTGACGTGGAGCTTTTAAGCTGGCCCGTAGTCATGAACTTAAATCCGTTGTCCGAAAGGACGTGCGGGTTCGACTCTCACCCGCGGCACGCCTTTGCACAAAAACTATCCGATCGCCAAGCCCGTTAAAACCGGAATCCGTAGCGAGCTACTCACACGAAATGAGCCCTAAATAACCGACCGGGTTATGAGATACGTTAGCTGAATGGTGATCGATCGGAGCGATCCAACTTCACTTTGTACGACGTAGATCGAAGTGCGCAGGCGCTCCCTTGGCTCCCGGAAACACGAAGGTCCAGTCCTCGCTGTGATGGTCCGCATCGATGAAGGTAAACACGACATGATGCATGTGTCCCTTCTGCGTGCTGCCAGCCACATCCAGAAAATCGAATTCCAATACCTTTCCGTCCGGTGATACCTTGCCCTCCATGCGAGGCCGGTTTCCTGCGTCGCAATAGTGGGTTAGGAGTAGGCGATCCTCGTCCAGATAAAACATGGTGATAGGATCATCAGGCCTTCCCGGCAATCCAGTCATCTCGTGCAGCAATGCGTTCCCAGTCGATGTCACTCGCAACGTGAAATGCATGGTCTTGCCGTCAAAGGGCGTTCCAGTGCCGGAAAGTAGACCTTCCCAGGAACCGGCTAACGTTTTCAGCTTGTCGAACGCCTGTTGCGCATTAGACTGCGCAACAGCAGCTTTCGGCGGCTCGTATAGTTCTATTGCGCCGACTGTAACAAGGATGGCGATGATAATTAGTTTTCTCATTGGTTTTCCTCCTCGCACACTAATACGCTTAACCTCTCACTCTGAGAACCAATGGGCATGACATCACGTATCAAAAACATAACCTCACGTTGCAAGGAGTCGTAACTGATGGGTAAGCCTACGGTAGCCGCTGGTCTTCCGAGAGCGTTTTTGGATTTCGCGGTCAGTAGAGGTGGCAATCGCAAGGAGCTGCTTGAGCGTTCCCAGATCTCTCGCGAGGATCTGCGTAATCAGGACAACCGAATTTCGGTCGCTAGTTATGTAGCATTGATGAAGGCTGGCATCGAACAGTGCCAGGAACCCGCTCTGTCATTGCTCTTCGGCAAAGCTGTGAGGATGCAGGACGTTTCCATCGTCGGGCTAGTCGGCGAGCAAGCGGAAAATGTGGAATCGGCACGGCGCATAGTGAACCGCTATGCCCGTCTTATGCTTGATGAGGACGACGGTAATACTTCAGATCGGATTGAGTTCATCCGTGATGGTCGTGACGTATGGTTCAAATTTACGAGCGATCTCTATAGTCAGTATCCGCTGCTTACCGAATCTGGTTTTGCGCGATGCATCTGCGGCGCTCGAGACATGTTGGAGTCCGGTGGCATTTCGTTGAATAGTCCATTTCCGAAGGAGATTCACTTCACATACGAAGAGCCGAGCTATCGCGCCGAATATGATCGCGTCTTTCGCGTGCCTCTTTTCTTCCGCAGCCGAATAAATGGATTTCTCGTAGCTGAAGAATTCTTATCACTCAAGCTGCCCCGGACGAATCCGTATCTTTCACAGGTACTGACAGCTCATGCCGAGGAGTTGCTCAAGGATCTGGATCGTTCGAGGTCAACACGTGGACGCGTCGAAGGCTTGCTGATTCCGCAGCTCCACACTGGCGAAGGGAGTATGGAGATGATTGCCGGCAAAATGGGTCTCAGTCGGCAGACGCTTTTTCGCAAGCTGAAAGAAGAAGGAGTAAGTTTCGAGAAACTGCTTGATGAACTGCGTTACAAGTTGGCGCTCCATTACTTGAATGAAAAAAACCTACCAGTAAACGAGACCTCGTATCTGCTCGGATTCTCAGAGCCGGCCGCATTCTCGCGCGCCTTCAAGCGTTGGAACGGTTGCAGCCCGCGCATCCAAAAGGATTCAACGCGCGAGCAATGATCGAAGCTCGTAAAGTCCCGAGAACTAGGGTACGCGGCCAACAACTTCCACAACTGAATGGATCAGCAGCGGCCTCGAATTTTCGGTTGCGACTGCAGGTCAGAGGAGGATCATCGATGTCACATGAAAACAGGGTTCCTATGCTCATCACACTCGCCGTTTTCTTATGCGCAATCTCACTAACGCTTGTGAGTCGCGCGGAGGAGGCCGCTTCGACACCGCAGGGTACGCAAGCCGAGCGAACATTTAAGAATCTTCAAGTACTCAAAGGATTGCGAGAAGGGGAACTTTATCAAACGATGAATCTTATGGCCGTGTCGCTCGGCGTGAATTGCACGTTCTGCCACGTCACCAACGGCAGGGATCCTAAGACCAACCAAATCAACTGGGTTTGGGAAAGCGACGATAAGCCCGAGAAGCAGACCGCCCGCCGCATGTTGCAAATGGTCCTATTGATTAACGGATCAAATAGAGTCGATCTAGGACCCAACGCCGTGACTTGCCATACTTGTCACCGCGGTCAAAGGACTCCCGAAAGTTTGCCGTCGATGCCGCTAGCGAAGTCGGGACATGAAGGCTTGCTCTATCCCGCGCCCATAGCGCCGGCGGCGCCGCGCCCACAACCCTCAGTCGATGAGATATTCGCGCGTTACATTCAGGCTGTCGGCCCGAAAGCGGCAGAGACCAAAACGCTCTTCATGAAAGGCACGCGCGCAGCTTCGCAGAACCGGAACTGGCCCAACGAAATTACATGGTCTGCTCCTGACAAGATTCTTAGCGTGATGACTCTGCCGCAAACGACTATTCGGCAAGCTGCGGCTGGCGATAAAGGTTGGGTTTTGAATGGAACGAAACTACAAACACTCACCGCAGCACAAGTGGCAAGTGCGCGGCGTGGTTTGGAAGATGTGTTTAGTGCCGTGAAGGTTACGCTAACGCCAGGAATGCAGGTGGCCGATACGGAGAAAATTGACGGGCGCGATGTGTGGGTCGTCGTGAAGTCGACTCCGGAAACAACTTTGAAGTATTACTTCGATGCAGAGACCGGTCTCTTGCGAAGAAGGCTCGCAATTAACCACGCTGCCGTTCTCCCGATTCCGGAGCAGATTGATTTTGAAGACTATCGTGATGTGGATGGCGTGAAGTTACCATTCACCATCCGCAGGTCAGCGATCGATACATACGACAGCTGGACGCGGACGTTTACGGAGATCAAACGAAACGTATCGGTCGACGATGCCTTGTTCGTCGCGCCGACTCCGCAGCCCTAGTCTCAAACTCAAGTTCGATCCAGGCTAACTTCGCTTCAATCGAATATTGCCCGATACACTTGAGATCGTAATCGGCGTACCCCCGCCACCGATGCGTGCGTGTACGTTAGACGACTTTTCTTCATTCTGCCGAATGACGTTAGGTACATCCAGGTCGACTTCACCACTTACACTTTCGGCACTGAAGTCTGCGTTGAGTTCGCTCTTGAATCCGATTTCAACGGAACCGCTCACGCTCTTGATGTGAATACCCTGCGAACTGAGGCTGACAAGCGTTGCGTTCAGTCCACCACTTACGCTCGATACATCAAGCGAGCCATTCACCTGACCCAGATCCAAGCTGCCACTGATGCTGTTCACTCGCGCATCCTCGCCCACGTTCCCGACTTCGAGACTGCCGCTGATACTGCTTACTTGCAGTTTGCCGCCAACGTTGCCGATGTTGGCAGAACCGCTAATACTGTTCACACGCGTCTCGCCGTCAACGTCGCCCACTTTGATCGAGCCACTCACACTGTTGACTGAAAGACTAATGCTTTTAGGTAATTTGAGTATGACGTGATGGTTTACTTGAACATTGTCACGACGGCGCCCTTCAGGCTCCTCTACACCACGCACTTCAAGACTGTTACCCGAATGTTCCACTTCAATCTTGTGATATTGAAGGTCAGCACGAGTTCGTGCCGTGCGGATAATTTGGACCTGCGCCGTTGCAGTGTCCGAATTGGTGATTTCCACGGGGCCACGAATGCTCGACACTTCAACGCGCGCTCCTGGCGCCAGCTGGTAGGTCTCGTTAATCTCGTCTCGCTCTCGAAAGTCATCTCTCTGCGCGGTTCCGGTAGAGGACCCTGCGTATGACGCAGCGCAAGCCAACATCAGCATGCCCGTAAACAATGCCTTTACTATCATCATGTCACCTCTCAATTTCTAAATGTGTTTGATCCGTCATTCGTATCTCAGGGCGATCAATGGATCAACCTTCGCTGCGCGTCGCGCCGGGATATAGCACGCGAGCAGAGCCACAACGGTCAGTAAACCGATTACACTCACATACGTCAGCGGGTCAGTCGCTGTTATTTCGAAAAGCAGGGTGCGCATGAATCTCGTTAGCGCGAGTGCGCCTGCTAACCCGATTACTACGCCGATGAGCAACATGCCCATGCTCTGTCCGAAGATGAGTTGCAACACGTGAAGTGGTCGCGCTCCCAGCGCCATTCTTACTCCAATTTCCTGCGTGCGCTGGGCCACGGAATAAGCCATCACGCCATAAATACCGATCGCTGCCAGGAACAACGCGATACCCGAGAATGTAGCCAGGAGTAGCGCGAGGAAGCGTGGTTGGACCATCGACTTCGATACCACTTCATTCATGCTCCAAAGATTGTAGACCGGGAGAGTTGGATCCGATTCATGAACGGCGTTGCGTATCGAGCCTTCGAGCGCCGCGGAATTATTCTGGCCGCGAACAACAAAATTCACGTTCTGTCCGAGAAACTGATTTACTTGCCGCATTTGAAAGTAAAGTTCCGGGCCGGCGGGTTTATCCATTCCCGCGTTCTTCGTGTCTTCAACCACGCCGACGATCGTGAACCAGACTTTGGGATTGGCGAATCCTGGGTTCACGCGACGACCAATTGGACTTCCCGTCCAAAATCTTTTTGCGAGCGCCTGGTTCACAATCACAACCTTCATCGCGTCAGGATTATCGTCCTGCGGCTCAAAGGTGCGCCCCTCTAACGAACGAATCTTCATCGTCTTGAAGTAGTCGTTACCAACAATGTTCCAGTAGTCCACGTTCTGTGCCGGACTGTCGGGTGTTGGCTGATACCCTTCGATCTCAGTGTCGTTAGCATTGATGCGACGCAAAGGCGGTAATCCAGTTGCCAGGGAAACCGCGGCGACACCGGGAAGAGTCTTGAGTTTCTGCTCGAGCGAATCTACAAACTGGAGGCGGTCGGGACTCTTATATTTGGTTGACGGCAAGTTCAAACTGAAGCTGACAACCCCTGCGGGATCAAAACCTGTATTGACTTGTTGTAACTTCCAGAAAGCGCGAATCATCAAGCCTGAGCCGATAACAAGGATTACTGCGAGAGCAATCTCCGCGACCACAAGACTTTTGCGGAGTGCCTGTCCTCCTCCTCGAATTGCGCGTTGGCCGGCGCCGCGAATCCAGTTAGCCAGATTACGTTCACTCACTTGAGCCAATGGCGCGAGACCAAAGAGAAAGACAGCAACGATTGCAACTGCGATCGTAAACGCAAGTACTGGTAGGCCAACGCCAATCTCCTCTGTGCGAGGCACACTGTCGGGCGCGAAGAGAAGCAGGACCTTCAATCCCACAAATGCGAGCGTTATTCCGAGGATTGAAGCAATCAATACGAGCACAAGACCTTCGGCAACGAATTGCCGGACCATCCGTTTTAGACCGGCTCCGAGTGCGAGCCTCACTGCAAATTCCCGATGCCGTGATTCCGCGCGAGCCAATAACAAGTTCGCGACGTTCACGCATGCGATTAGTAAAACGAAACCTACAGCAGCCATGAGTAACCAGACGGCTCGGCGAGCGGCACCGACAACATCTTCGTGAAGACCTAGCATTACCACCGGATGACCTTGAGGGTTGAGTAAGTGTTGCGCGCGACCCTCACTCTTCCAGCCGGCCATTAAGCTCGTCATCTCGCTCCGCGCTTGTTCCGTAGTAACGCCGGGCTTCAACCTGCCGATCACTGAAAGGAAGTGCGAACCACGACTACCTGGGTTAGCAGGATCGAATTGGAACGGCACAAGCAACTCGACCTGATCGTTACTACCGGGAGGGAATGCAAAACTGGCGGGCATCACACCAATGACTGTAGTTGTTGCCGCGTTGACCTGAATCTGTTTGCCGATGATGTCACTTGCTCCACCAAAACCTTTTTGCCAGAGGCCATGCGAAATAATGGCAACACCTGGTCCACCAACTCGATCTTCTTCTTCCGTGAAGTTGCGGCCCCGCTCAGGTTGCACTCCAAGCACATCAATCAAGCTGCGTGTAATAGCAGCAGACGTAACTCGGAGCGGCTCACTTTCAGTGCCAACGTTCTGACCGCCGGGAGCCCAGGCGCCGATTGCTTCCCAGGATTTTGCTTCGCGCTGAATATCGAGCAGTTCAGGTGGTGACAGCCAGAACTTCTGAAGCTTCATGGTGGGAAATTCGCTGTAGATGCGCACGAGTTGATCCGGTTGCCGGTACGGCAACGGTCGTAACAGAACCGAGTTAAGTACGCTGAAGATGGCCGAATTGGCGCCTATGCCTACTGCGAGAGTGAGAATGGCCACGGCGGTAAACGCCGGGTTCTTTTTCAGTATGCGCAGCGCGTATTTCAAGTCCTGCAGAAACGTTCCCATCATCGAAGTCCTCCGAATGTTTCTGTACGATCAATCTTGAACTGATTGTTCTCACCAAATGAAGGTTCTATAAGTTAACACCGCCACCGCACGAATGTTGGCGGTTTTTCTGCAGGGCTGAAGTCAGTTTTCCCGGAAGGGTCAGATCCACGGACTTGTTGTGACTCGTAGGTCGTGTTTGTTCTGGACAAAAGGAGCCATCCTGAACACGCAATTCGTTACCGAAGTCGAGTTTGGGCGCAGATTGAACGATCAGCGGCGTATCTGATTTGCTTTCGTGCCTGCTTTACACAGATCAATCTCCAGGGATTCTCCGATTTATTCTTGAAGACTCCGTTCGTGATCGACTAGTGTTATCCCGCAATTGAACGTACTCACCTTCCAGCTCCCGGGCGGGCCCGGAGTCCATGTGGTTTGCTTATTCTATATCGAGGAGACGGTCAACGTTGGCGGCGCGTAGTTTTTGACTCTGGTCGGGTAGGCGTGCAAACAGCGACAGATCTATATGAGCGTTTTGGTACCCAGTTCGACCAGGAAAAGCGAACACTCACTTTGCGCCGAAGAGCAGACCCGGGCTGGAATACAGTTCTGACTTACGAACAAGTCAGTCCCGAAGTTGTTACGCTTGCCGGCAAACTCAACGGATCAGAAATGACTGCGCGGTTGCACCGATCTGAAGAGCGTAAGTTTCTGCTGACCGATCGAGGTTTCCACTGGATAAACGAAGTTCGGTTTAATAGATAAATCATGAAAACTACACGTCTCGCTGCCTGGTTTCTTTTAACAATGGGACTAATTTCGGCAAGCGTAATCTCTGAAATGCAAGCTCACGTGTTAGGCGCTCGTCCGTCGCTGAGGGTCACAACTCAATCCGAAGCCGAAATCAATGATAAGAATTGGCAGAGCCATCCGAAGATCCTGGCGATTCGCAAAATCGTCAACTCTGCAAATGCCGAAGTCAAAAGTGGCGCGTACAAGACGGAGCACCGCATTTGTGAGGAAGGTTGGTTTAGTCGACTTCGAATTGCCCGCGACGCAAAGGGAACTGTCAGGTGGTATCAGCATTATCAGGAGGGTGAAGACTCATCCTGGGACGACAATTATTACTACGACGACGCCGGTAGATTGCGGTTTGTCCTAATGACGTCTTACGCAATCAACGAAACAAGAGAACAGCATCGCGCTTATTTCGATGAAGGTGGCCGTCTTATCTACCACGGTCGTAGGCTCCTCAAGGGGCCGGGATATTTTGGTCCTCCGGTCGAAGACCTCGAGAAGTTGGTGCAGATGAATCCGAAGAAAGACTTTGCCGAAGCCGCGCAAGGATGCAAAGAAGTAAAGTCGTCTGCAAAGCATCGAACCAAAAAGGCCTGACTGACACCGCTTTTAGTCAGCATAAAGGCGGGACTTCCTTTGTTATGCTTCGACTAAGCATTAGATTCACGAGTCTCGACGGTGGCTGGGCGAAGTGGACGCCGCAACCAGAAAAAGGTGAGTGCGGAGAGAGCCTGCGCGATGATCCCAAACACGACGAGGGCAACCAGTGAAAAGTCGTAAAGCACTCCCATCGTCACGCTACCCGCAAACCACAGTATTCCGTAAACAGCATTGAACGCACCGAAGGCTGTCCCTCGCTTGTTCATCGATACAACCTGCGAGATGCCTGAACGCAGCGTCGCGTCTTGCACACCCAAACCGGTGGCCCAACATGCGACACTGATATACACGCCGGTAATGCCACCCAGGAAACCAAAGGGAAGTGTCAGGAGCGAAACGACAATTCCAATGACGATGATCTGAATTCCGAATCGATCGAAGAGCCGGCCGAATACGAGTGCGGTTATTCCATTCAAGCCCATCGCTCCGGCATAAAGCAAAGGCACCACTTCGGGTCTGGTGAGCGAATTCTTCTGAAAGTGAAATGCGAGCAGCGGAAAATCTACAAATCCAAGCGCGAGCAAGCCCGCTGCAGCGACGTAAATCCAGAAGACATTCGGAAGTTTCTTCTCGGTCGGCGCGGCTGGTGGTGTTCCCTTGTGAGGACTGGCCGCGCGGGCAAAGAGCAATGCCACGAAGGCACCTAATGCCGGCAAAGCGAGCCAAAGAAACGCAGGACCGAAGTGATGCGTTCGTGCAACTGCACCTGCGACCAACAATGGGCCAACCACGGCGCCTGTTTGATCCATCGCTGCATGCAGGCCGAATCCTTTTCCATGGCCGACCACTTCCGTCGCTTCCGAAAGAAGAACGTCGCGAGCCGGCCCACGTAAACTCTTTCCGGTACGCTCTGCGACAACGAGCAGTGCTGCTGCTTGCCAACTGCCAGCGAACGCTAGTCCGGGCACAACCACTAGATTTAGAAAGTAGCCGGCTGTAGTAATGGTCCAATAGGCCCGTGTCTTGTCTGCGAGTTTGCCGGAGAAGTATCTGAGACTCGCGGCTATCATTTCGCCGAGGCCTGCGACGATGCCGACGACGGTGGCGCTCGCACCTAAGTCCTTCAGCAGCGGACCGATTACGCTGTGCGCGCCTTCGTAGGTCATGTCAGCGAAGAGGCTGACAAATCCGAGCGCCACGATGAAGCGATACGCCGATTTGCGATCAATTTGCGCGACTGTCATTTTCTCAAACTCGTTCCACCAGAATCTCGCCAACTGACAGGCAGCCCAGGACGATCAGGAGAATAACCGCCGCGTATCGCACGACCTTTGGCGAAACACGATCCTGAATCCAGCGACGAATGCCCGCGCCAAGAAAAGCTGCGAGTACACCCTTGGTAACCATTGCGCTAACCGCGCCAAGCCAGACGACGAAACCGACATGGTACTTCGCAGTTAGCGTCGCCGCTGTTACCTGTCCGACGTCGCCCCATTCAGAAAAGAAAATGGCCGCAAACGATACCATCGCAGCTTTCTTGTGCGTGTGTTCTCGCTTCGACTCCTCTTTGCGATCTGGTTTGCGCCACAAGACAACAGCGACGCTGAGAAAACTAATTGCTGTAATGGTCGCGACCAGAATGCGCGGCAGTCTTGAAATCGCCTCGCCTACTAAAACTGCAACACCCATCTTTGCCATGAACGCGACAGCCATTCCGATCATTATCGGCGCGGTGCGGTATCGAGCAGCCAGAACGCTCGTGGTGTAGAGCAGTTTGTCGCCTACGATCTCGGCGATGAAGACCGCAGCGAATGTCGTAAAGAAGATTAGAGTCATCAGGTGAATTAAGAAGCCGCCGCATTCTAAGGGTGAGGGACCTACTTATCAATACCGCTACACCGCCGTCTGTGCTGTCGAAACTTTCAACGAACTGACCGGCAAGACTTCCTTTAGCTTACTGGTGCCGGCACTCAGAGATCCGCAAATCTTTTTTGCTACGAGTCAGCGCGGGCGGTGATTAACGGACAATTGAGTATGAATTAGTAGCCGCCGTCGTGGTGATGAGACCACGGCGGCGGCTTCGTCTTTAAGAGGTCAGCTTCCAATTGGGTGGTTGGATCACCGCTGAGGAAACCAGGGCGCAGCCCATCATGAGAGAGACTCGTTACGGCGAGGCAAAGCCATCGCCTCACATCGGACGGCGAAGCCGATTCGATGCGGCGCATTCGGTTGCGGCAATGCTGCTCTATGGATCTCCGTGTCTTTGCTCTGTGGACCACTTTTGCCGAGAGAACAGAGCCACGGAGATCCACTGGGGTTGCACAGAGAAATCCAAATTAGGACACGACTTCAATCTCAAGTCGATACGCCTTGCCGCGCGATGTGAGGCATAATGGTAAATAATTTCAAGCGACTACTTGAGCCATCTTGCTGCCGACACGGAGGTTGTATGTCCAATCTGAGCATTCGCATTCTGCTAATCCTGGTAATTGTCGTGAGCGCTTGCTCACTGGCGTTCACTCAAACAACTCCGGCACGACAAATAAATTATCCATCACCAGTCGCGAGCGACTATACAATCAAAGACTTCAAGTTCCGCTCAGGTGAAACGCTTCCCGAACTAAAACTTCATTACCTCACTATAGGTACTCCAGCGAAAGACAACAGCGGAGTCGTGCGCAACGCTGTGCTGATTATGCACGGCACTGGAGGCGCTGGTACGCAGTTTCTGTCGGCACAATTCGCAAACATCCTCTTTGGGCCGGGTCAACTACTCGACGCCACGAAATACTTCATCATCCTTCCCGACGCCATTGGACATGGCGGATCAAGTAAACCAAGCAACGGACTTCACATGAAGTTTCCTCATTACACCTACGACGACATGGTGCTCGCGCAGTATCGACTCATCACTGAGAAACTGGGCGTCAATCATCTGCGTCTCGTGATGGGGACTTCAATGGGTGGAATGCACACGTGGGTTTGGGGTGAAACCTATCCCGACTTCATGGACGCCTTGATGCCGCTCGCGAGCATGCCAATCGAGATCGCTGGTCGCAACCGGATCATGCGGAAGATGATTATGGATGCGATTCGCAATGACCCAGCGTGGCAAAATGGTGAATACAAGACTCAGCCAGAACAGGGGATGACCGCTGCGCAAAACATTCTGCTGCTAATGGGGAGCGCGCCGCTGCCGTGGCACAAACAGGCGCCGACTCGTGACGCCGCTGATAAGTTTTACGAGGAGCGTGTGAAAAGTGGTGTCGCGCGAAGCGATGCCAATGACATGCTCTACTATTTCGACTCGTCGCGTGAATACAACCCATCGCCAATGCTCGAGAAGATCAAAGCACCATTGATTGCGGTTAACTCCGCTGACGATCTGATCAACCCGCCTGAGTTAGGAGTTATGGAGCAGGAGATCAAGCGTGTGAAGAACGGTAGATATGTCTTGTTACCAATTACCGATCAAACTCGCGGGCACGGCACTCATACGATTGCATCAATCTGGCAGGGATATCTCAAGGAACTGCTGGAAAACTCGAATCACATTAGCGATAGGTAGAGCACCACAGATCGAGACAGGCAAACACCACTGGCTTTAGCCACACCGACTTCAATTTCACCCCTACTGCGTTTGTCTATCCAAACTGCGAAATCAACTAGCTCAGATAAAGTAGGGTGAAGTTGAAGCTCCACATGGCTAAAGCCAGTGGTGTCTTGCGTTCGCTCGTCACTGTATGTTGGCTTAAAGTGTTGATATGAATGGAGGCGGCGAAGATTATGTTTTATGAGATACTCATGAGCGACGCTACCAATCTGATACATGAAGGCTTGTCAGCGAAAGCAAATACAGGAATGCGTTTCATCGTCGCCCCTTTTCGAACAGTCACGAGTGTACGATGTCCGTAGTTATTAACGCCGATAAAAACATAAGGGTCGCTCTTTGTAAGAGTCACTTCCTTGGGCCAGTGAGTGGCGCTGATGAAATCCTCGTCAGCTATGCCATCAGCTTGCATCAGGCAGGACATGATGTCGAAGTTGTCCTGCTGTACAAACCTACCCAAAACGATTCTTTTTCACGTCGATTGCGACAAGCGGGCGTTCCAATGATCCATATTATCGAACGCTCGGTTGCATTCGCGATCCTACGCAGTCTCCGTGGATTACTCTCGAGTTTCTTCTTGTTTTTCTTTTTCTTTCCCCGCACTGAAGTGGGCCTGCGAAAACTCTGGCAGGTCTTACTCGATCTGATTTCGCGTGCTCATTACAAGGATTGCCGCGCATACTTTGCTCAATCGAATTACGACGTGCTGCACGTCTTTACTCCCGATACTGGCGCAGCATTAATGATTCGCGCCGGAAAAGAAACTGGCATTCCAGTGCTGTATCACGAGATGGGCACGCCGAATTATTTGCCGCCGCTTGATCCGTATTACAAACGACTGCAGGAGGTTTTGCCGCTCTGCTCCGAATTCGCAGCCTTGTCGCCAACACTCGCGCGGCAATGGTCCGAACGTTTTCCCTTCCTGTCGTCGGTCTCCGTGTTGCCACTACTCACAGACTCGGCCGAGACGCTCAATATCAGCGCGCTTCTCCGACGCAACGGGCACAAAGAAACGATCTTCGGCTATGCAGCCCGAATTGAAATCGGGAAAGGTCCACTTGTACTCGCGGATGCTGTTGCGCAGTTACAACAAGCGGGTAGTAAGGTGCTGGTGCGTTTAGCGGGCACCGGTCCAGCCGTGCAGGAAGTAAAAACGCGTGTGCGCGAATTAAATCTCAACGGGTCGTGGGAGTTTGTCGGTTCTTACGATGGTGCGGTTGGTTGCAGCGCGTTCATGCGTACGCTGGACGTGTTTGTGTTGCCGTCGTTCGCTGAGGGGACATCGAAGAGCGTCATTGAAGCAATGGCTCATGGTTTACCGATCATCGCTACGAATGTAGGAGGTTTGCCAGATTTACTCACACCTGATGCCGGCATTCTCGTGTCACCAGGCGACAGCGCTGCGTTGGCTGACGCAATGCAACGGCTGGCAGCTGATCCCGTGTTACGGAAACGCATGGGCCAAGTCGCGCGCGAGCGATATCTAAAACTCTTTGCACCGAATGCTGTGCTTTCGATGCTCGTTGCCACCTACTCTCGCGTAACGGGCTGCAACGGACACCTCGTTCAAAACAGCCATCCGTGGGCTGTCGGCGCGGAGGACCAGGAGCAGAGTGGTCCTATTTCTGCGGCTGCTGGTGGGTGACGTATGCCAACAGAAACACTACGGATTGCATTCGCGACGCCCGAATTCGTTACGGAAGATCACTTCGACGGCGGCTTAGCTAATTACGTCAACCGTGTCTCAAAGAAACTCGCGGCCCTCGGACACGACGTTCACGTCGTAACGCTCTCCACAAAGAACGAAGATGAATTCGATCACGATGGGGTGATCGTGCATCGCGTCATGCTGAAACCGGGTTGGCGCACTATCAATAGAATAACGCGTTATACCTTGTCGACGACCTTGCATTGGTTAAACTTCAGCACTCAGACCTGTCGCAAACTCAAACAACTTCATCGTTGCAAGCCGTTCAACTTGATTCAGTATCCGAACTACTCGTCGTGTGGCCTATTCTCGATTCCGCTGCTGCGTACGTCACACGTGGTGAGGGCTTCGTCGTATGAGTCTGAGTGGAATGGTGTGACGAGCAGTCTTGACGCTTCGGTGACTAAATTTCTGGAACGACTTCAGTACAAGCTAACTCCAAACGTTCATGTGCCCAGCCTCAGGGTGCAACGGATGCTCGTAACTCGAAGTGGCGTTATCAATGCGCGACTGATCCGCACGCCTTTCTATATCGAAACTTCGGACTGGGACACCACCGTATACGATCAGTTTTTTGAAGATAAGAAATATGTGCTCTATTTTGGTCGCTTCCAGTTACACAAAGGATTTCATACGCTCGCCCAGGCTCTGCCTAAGTTTTTGAATCAATGTCCGGATGCTCACGTCGCGCTCGTCGGTCGAGATATGGAGACGAGTCTTAGTCCATCGATGGCAAGTTTTGCGCGCGCGCAGGTTAACGGCGAGGCTGAGCGACTGCTGATTCTCGAGAACCTGCCGCATAGCAAGTTGTACCCCATAATCGCAGGAGCGCATCTCATTGTTCTGCCTTCTTTGATCGATAACTTGCCGAATACCTGCCTCGAAGCGATGGGTTTCGGCAAAGTGGTAGTCGGCACGCATGACACTAGTTTTGAAGAATTGATTACAGACGGCGTTAATGGATTTCTCGTCCCCCGCGATAACCCGCGTGCGTTGGCAGAGAAGATTATTGATGCGTGGAACGATGACCGTCTGGCAACAATTTCAGCAGCCGCGAAGCAACAAGTCTTGGAGTTCGCTCCCGAGAAAACAATCACGTCGTTGTTGGATTACTACTCCGAGGTGGTGTCGAATCACGCATGATCGTAACGAAGCTAAACAATCGCATTCGGAGCAGTTGGCTGCACGTGAGACCGGTGAGGGCAAGTAAAGTTGTTGGCATTGGTCTACCAAAGACTGGAACAACGTCGCTTGGATATTGCTTAAGGCGTTTCGGCTACAAGCATCAAACTTTCGATATGGATCTCGCGCTGAAGGTCAAAAGAAAGCTAATCGACGAGGTCATGAAGGAAGCTGAAAAACACGAGTCGTTCGAAGACTGGCCGTGGTTTCTGCTTTACAAGGAATTCGATCAGAAATTTCCAAACACGAAATTCATTCTCACGTTGCGACAAGACACGGCGACGTACGTCAGGAGTTTGCAGGGTCATCATGATCGGGAGGGGATCAGAAACAAAGACTTCATCAAGCCGTACTGGTGGGATGAAGTGCAGGGCATGGATCCACATGAGTGGGACTATGAGAAGTCAGCACAAAGATATGAACGTCACAATCGCGCGGTGCTCGACTATTTTCAGGGAAGAATCGACAAAGATCTGCTCGTGGTCTGTTGGGAAAAGGGAGACGGCTGGGATCGATTGGGCCAGTTCCTCAATAAGCGAACTCCCATTGAGCCGTTTCCTCATCTCCGTTGAACCATTCAGAGGCAAATGGGAGTTAAGAATCGCATAGCGGTCTACTCGTCGCGACACTACGACTCGCTGCGATCAGTCTTTAGTGAGTCGCTCCTGCATCGGTGCGGCATTCGCCGATACTGGCACGACATCGACGGTTGGTTTACGTGGCGCCTGGCCCAGGAAGAGGCAGCGAATTGTTTTTCTGACGGCAGTAGATTTGTTGAAGTAGGAACGTATTTAGGCCGCAGCCTTTGTTCCCTCGCCGAAGTGGTTGAACAAAGCGGTAAGAACATCACCGTGATTGGAATCGACACTTGCCGCGGCAGTGGTCCAGAGGGTTGGCGTGGAAAGGACTATCATGCTACTGCGGTACACAACGGTGGCGGTACCTTTGCGAGCACGTTGCATAAGAACGTAATGGACTGCGGCTTCGGAGAGAAGATCACATTGATCATTTCCGATTCTGTGAGTGCTTCGAGATTGTTCAGTGATGCGTCATTGGATTGGGTGCATCTCGACGCGCGTCATGATTACAAGAGCGTGAAGGCTGACATCAAGGCGTGGTTGCCGAAAATTAAAATGGGCGGCTGGTTATCCGGCGATGACTACGACGCCGTGAAGTGGCCCGACGTAGTCGCAGCCGTTACTGATACTCTGCCTGGCGCGAGGTTATGGCTGGATGCGCAATGGCGCTGGCTGGCGGGTGAGGAATGACGCGCGAACACACCGAGACGGGGACTGGATGACGCGAAGGGCCACTAATTCCCTGTCGCCCCGTCTCCCCATCGCCCTATCTTTCAT
>JBKPMX010000124.1:0-37466 GCA_046765655.1 Acidobacteriota bacterium | reverse complement strand
TGGATTCCCCCCCCAAATTATAAAATTTAAACAACGTTTAGTGGTTTGGCTATTTGTGCGGGGGAAACCCACCCTTCCAAACTGCACTTTTCCAACTTGAGCTATTTCATTGAAGATTGATCGCTGACATCATGCACGCAGGCGACTTTTCTGGGTAACTGGACTGGCAATGGAAAATCGTCAAGAATGTGCTGACTAACTTGTGAGGAACACATGCATAAGCTCTTAGCCACCACACTCATCCTAACCACCGTCGCCATCACGTTAGCGCAGACAAATTCACGTATGAAACCGCAGCCCAATGCGTCGAACGGTTATTGGCCGATTGAGAAGAGCCAGCCGATCATCGACAAAACTCAAACGATCACGCTTGCGCCTGACCTGTCGCAACTGAGTGCCGCTGAACGCATCGCTGTCGCCAAGCTCCTTGAGGTCGGACAGATTTTTCAAAAACTCTACGAGGAGCAGCGACATCCTCAAGCGATTGCGGCGTTCAGCGCGTTGCAACAGTTGGACAAGCAAACCGGCTCGCAGCCTCGCACGCAGAATCTGTTGACGCTCTATCGTTTGTTTCAAGGACCAATATCTACGACGCTGGAAAACAAGCGCGAACCATTTCTTCCTGTCGATGCTATTGCACCGGGAAAGAACGTGTATCCAAGGAACGTCGCTAAAGACGAAGTCGAGCGATGGCTTGTCACTGTGCCGAATAACAGTCAGATACGCGCAGAGCTTCTGGATCTACGCACTGTGGTTCGCAGGGCGAGTCCGGAAAGTCTTCGCGACGACGTGGCGCGCCTGCGCAAGTATCCAGCCCTCGCCACGCTGCATCCGAAGCTGCTATCAGAGCTCGAGGCGATCGAACAAACAAAGCACGAAGGCTTTTACGCTGTGCCATATGCAGTTGCTTATGCGGACGATTTGATGAAGGCGTATAGCTTATTGAACGAAGCCGCTGCTGCTGTTCAAAAGGACGACGAGGAGTTTGCGAGGTACCTCCGAAATCGTTCTCGCGATTTACTGTCGAACGATTATGAATCGGGTGATGCGAGCTGGGTGACAGGTCATTTTAAAAACCTGAATGCACAGATTGGTTCGTATGAAACTTACGATGATGAACTCTACGGAGTGAAAACCTTCTTTGCGTTCAGTTTGCTTGAGACGCGGCAACAGGAAACGACGGCCCTGCGCGAGGCGATGAAAGGTTTGCAGGCTCTCGAAGACTCATTGCCTTACAACAATCATAAGAAGGTCCGCGAAGACATACCTGTCGGTGTTTACGATGTCGTCGCTGATTTCGGCCAGGCGCGCGGCGGCAATACGGCGACCATTCTACCGAACGAAAGTTATCTTGCTCGGCGCTACGGCCGCACGATTCTTTTGCGCGCGAACATCATGCGCGATCCGAATATCTTTGAAGGAACATCACACACCTTCGCTGCTGCCGTTGGTGAGGATCAGGCGAAGGCTTTGACCAACAAAGGAAACTTTTATCGCACTCTCTGGCATGAAGTCGGACACTATCTCGGCGTCGATCGAACTAAGGACGGCCGAGATTTAGACGAAGCGCTTCAAGACGATTCGAACACGCTCGAAGAAATGAAAGCAGATCTGGTTTCTTTGTTTGTGGCTGAAGCGTTACGCAAGCAGGGTTATTACACGGATGCTCAGCTGAAGAGCGTTTACGCGGGAGGCATTCTGCGCGTCCTTCAGAACAATAAGCCGCGGCGTGACCAGCCATACAACACAATGCAATTGATGCAATGGAATTTCTTTCTCGAGAATGGACTGGTCTCGTTCGATGCGGCTACAAAGACGCTGCGCATTCACTACGACAAATATCACGATGTTATCGGGAAGATGTTAGCCAAGACGCTTGAAGTGCAGTATCAGGGCGACAAGGTAGCTGCGGATCGGTTTATCGATGAATATGCGAAGTGGGACGACAATCTGCATGGTGTGATCGCAGCAAACATCCGCACGCAACAGAAGTATCGGTTCAGATTGTTCAAGTACGCTGCGTTAGGTGAGTAAGGGGAAAAGGGGAAGAGGCGAAAAGGGGAAAAGGCCGACCCTTTCCCCTCTTCCCCTTTTTCCCCTGTTCGATTCGTGGAAAGCGGTGGGTCTGCTTCTATTTGCCGAACGCGTTACTCCCGAGGAAATGCTCGCGAAGATAAACGACTGTATCGTGCAGCGTCTCACCTGGATCCCGCGGCCTGAAATTGAGTTCGCGACTCGCTTTTGCACAGTTCACATACCAGTAGTACTGGGCCATCTCGATCTCACCGGGATGTACGGGCGATGTCAGATCCCACTGCTTGAAAAATGAATCAACGAGTTGTGCGCCCGTGACGGCTACTCTCGATGGCAGCGTCACCCAGGGGGCGGAGACTTTTGTTAGTCGCTCCAGTCGGCCAAAGAATTTCGAGAAGGTCCAGTTCGCTGCGCCAAGTAGATAACGCTCACCGTGCCGGCCCTTCTTCATCGCCGTGCGGAACGTTGCAGCCGCATCGCGCGCATCGACGAAACTAACGCCGCCTGATGGAACGGCTCCGATCTTCTTCGCCATGAAATCGAGAATAACCTTCGTCGAACTCAAACGATCATCACCTGGTCCAAGCAACAGGCTCGGATTCATGATCACCAGTCGAAGCCCCTTGCCACTGAATCTCTCGAGTGCAGCCATTTCCTGGTATGCCTTGCTAGCGTAATATGGCCAACGCGCAACGATGTCGAGCGGCACCGGGCTCGTCTCATCTGGAATGATGTCGCCATCTTTGGTGACGGCAATCGTGCCACTCGTTGAGGCCAACACGAGTGACTTCACGCCTGCCGCTTTCGCCGCGTCGCACAACAATCGCGTACCTTCAACGTGAATCTGATACATCTCCCTGGCGTCAGCGCGATCGCGTGAGACTTTGCCGGCAAGGTGATAAACCTCTCCGATGCCGTCTACTGCGCGCTTCACATCGTCTGGCTTCGTTATCGATCCTTCGAATGTTTCGACACCAAGATCGACCAGCCAGTCAGGAATCGACGTAGCCATCACGCGCACATCCTTAACACCGTCGTCGATGAATTGACGGACGAGATGTGATCCAAGAAACCCCGTGCCTCCAGTGATCAGGATCGAAGCGCGTGGTCGCTTCTCAATCGCAGCGCGACGCTTAGTGCCGGCGGCTGGCGTTATCTGAGCGGTTCGTTTGGTAGGACGTTTTGTGGGCATTCGGCAGGATCACCGCTCGGGGTGGGGATTCGGAATAGTCTTAACAGCAACCATATATTTTCCAACTGTGTGCATGGTTAAAATTAGCTGGTAAGAGACGCTGCTGTTTCTTCGATATCGTCGATTAACTGCGTGTGACGTTCGGCCTTCCATTGTTTCCGCAAACCCTTAGCATCAAACGCGCCACGCGAGCGAGTGCGTAAGCGATCCACTTCGTGACGAACAAGCGCGGCGATCAGTCTGTACGCTTCAGACCGGGGCATTCCATTCGTAAGTTCTTCTAATTCCTCGATAGGTAGGAACCGTCCAATTCGCGCACCGACGTCGCGACTCTTGATCAATGTCGTTCCTTTCGGCATCGCCTGATACGTACCATGCAAATACAGCGGGAGGATTCCCACGCGCGCGTGTAACGCGAGATAACCGATCACAGGTTTAAAATCAGCCATCTCGCCGGTCATCGAACGTGTACCTTCAGGAAATATCAGTGCGTTGTAGCCTCGATCTAAGAAGGAACGGGCGTGTCGCAACGATTGCCGAAGCGATCCGGTACGCTCCATCGGAACGAGATTCGTAAAGTTCTCCATCACAGCCCGTTTGTATTTCGTGTCGAAGAAGTAATCTGCCGCCGCAAGCGCAACAAGATCCTTGCCCGACTCACCGAGCGCCATCTTCGTGAGTCCCATGTCCAAGTGGGAACAGTGATTGGCTGCTACAAGGAAATTTGTGTGCGGCGGTATGTTCGATTGTCCTTCGTAATGCGTGCGGAGAAACTGATTGTACAAAGCTCTCTGCAGAGCGTCGCCAGCCCGGTTGCCAACTTCGCGAACGAACGAAGGAACGTGGATCTCGTCGTCGGGCTTTTCGGTGTCAGTTCGTATTCGTTCTTTAGTTGCTCCGCCACCTCGGCGACTAACGACGCCCAGCAATTCCTTGATGTCCTGCACTTCATTGAATCGTTCAGGCGCGCTGATCGAGCCGCCGGCGTTTTCGATTGCAGTGGCGAGCTCGACAAACATCAAACTGTCGAATCCCAGGTCGCTCATACGTGAACTGATCGATACCTCTGAGCGTGGGCGATTGGCGATATTGGCGACAATGCCCATCAACCACGTCGAATCTTTGTCTACTGATTCCTGAGCTTTGCTGCGACCGGACTTTTGACTCTCCTCAAGCGCGGTCATGATGCGCACGACTTCGCGGCGCTTGACTTTGCGTGTTGCCGTTCGCGGCAGTTCGATGTCGGTGAAATGAAGCACTTTCACACGCTTGAAGTACGGAAGAGAAGCAGACACTTCGCGAAAATGTTCTTCGACCCGCCGATGGAGTTCGCTTCGCGATAAGGTAATGTCGTATTCATCATCCGGCACAACCAGGCATGCGACTTTTTCGCCGATGCCCTCAGCAAGGCCGACGATACTCAGCTCCTTGATGTACGGAGAGTTCTCGTAGAGTTCCTCGAGTTCATCCGGATAGACGTTCTTGCCGTTCGTATCGACGATGATCTCTTTCGATCTGCCAACGAGATAAAGGTTGCCATCATCGTCGACGCGCCCAAGATCGCCCGTATAAAGCCAACGATCGACGAGCGTCTTTTTCGTAGCCAATTCGTCCTCGTAATAGCCGAGCATTACGTTTGGTCCGCGTGCGACTACTTCGCCCACACCGGCCGAGTCAGGATCAGCGATACGTACTTCGACGCCCGGCAACGGCTTACCAACTGAGCCGGTCAACATCCGATTCTCGGGTCGCGTTACCGTTAGCACAGGCGACGCTTCGGTTAGCCCATAGCCTTCAAGAATCGTAAAACCGAGACCTTGAAAGTCGCGCTGTATCTTGTCGCTCAGCGCAGAGCCTCCGCTGATGAAGTAACGGATCCGACCGCCCAGGCCTTCGTGAATTGGATAGAACAACACCTGTCCAAAGTTTAACGGGGTGTTATCGCGAAGCCAGGCGTTTGCCTGAATCAAATTGTCAGCTGTCTTTCCTATCCATTCGCTGCGTTCGTAAAGACGATTCTTAATGCGACGATGTAGGAGTTCCCAAAGTGCAGGTACGCCAACCATTCCCGTGACATGCCCGTTCTTGATCGCTTTCGCCAGCGCGTCGCTTGTGAGTTCAGGGAGATACGTGATCTGCGCGCCGCGACTCAACGGCGTCAGAAAACCCGTCGAAAACTCAAACGTGTGGTGGAGTGGGAGCACGGAAAGAACACCATCCTGTGTTGTCATGTCGAAAACAGATGACAGCATCGACACCATGCTGGTGAGATTTCGATGCGACAGCATCACACCTTTTGGTTGGCCCGTCGTACCGGATGTGAAAATCAGAGAGGCGACGTTCTGAGCGTGAATCTTTTGAGGCAGCAAGCTTAGACGTTCTTGTTCAGTTTCCTCCGTCGGCAAGCTGAAGATCTCGTCATATGTCCAAACCACCGTCGACCCCTGCTCGGCCAAACGTTCACGAAGATCCGGATGCTCCTGCTCAACCTTGTCGCTCAGGATCAGTCCAGCTGCATTGCCGGCTCTAGCGAACGTAAGAATCTCGTTGGTAGAGCTCTCGGGATCGCAGGGAATGCAAGTGGCACCCGCCTTTAATACTCCGAAATAACTCATGCCCCATTCAGGAGCGTTTTGGCTGACGAGCATCACGCGATCGCCATGCTTGATGTTCTTACTGGCAAGAAATCCCGCGACGCGCGTGGCGAGTTCGCGAAGGTCGGCATAGGTGTACTGTTCTTTCCGACCGTCGCGTTCGATACGCATCGCAACCCGCGTCGCATGCCGTTTAGTCGACGTCTCAAAGAGCTCCAACAGATCTCGGTACGTATAGACGCGCTTCGGTTGCACCCGCATTTCATCTTCGAGAGTCGGAAACACCCATTTCGTAAGACCAGGTAGATGGACGTGTAACCAGTAGTTGTACCAGTCGAGTTTTTCTGGACTCCAATCCAGCAGTGTCCGCTCGTCAGCGCCAATGCGTTCGAAGAGTGATCGAATGTTGTCGGAGCGAAAGACGTAAGCGTTCTCAACCGTAAACGGGCGAAACATATCGAAGGCCTCATCAGTTTCGCGCGTCAACTCTTCAACACGCTCGATGCGGCTCTTCATGGTATCGATTACGTCACTCATGCGACCGCCGCCCCAGCGCGGTCTCGCACGATCCAACAAAGAAGTCGCTTTCCTGGCCGCAGAGTTGAACATCGGCACCGATGTGCGCTCGTATGTATTAGTCGAAACCGCACGTGGCTCCATGCGTGCTGTGATCTGATTCAAGAGCTTGACGCCCGTTGACTTCTCCTCGAAGTGGCGACGCTTATCCAAACCAACTAGCCCGATGATTCTCTCCATGTTGTTGGGATTGGAATCGCCTGTTGCTGCCTGGTAGACCAGCCGAGGTTCTTCGACACAAGCTTGCGCTGCGACCGCCAGCATCACTGACGCGACCTGATCGACCGGAGTGATGTCGAGAATAAGTTTTTCATTGGCCGGAATTTTCGTCTGACCTTTACGGATCAGAAAGATGATTGGTGCTGTTGTAGTGAATCCTTCGTTCCAACCGGGGAAGGGATAACTTAGTGCTGATTCCACAATGCTCGGCCGAACGATACTGCGGACCATATTCGGCTCAGCAGCGACGAGTTGTTCTCCAAGCGATTTGGTATAGGTGTAGATGTTGGGCCATCCCCACCATGCAGCCCGTTCGACACCGAGATCTGTCAGTCGCGTACGCGTCCAGACCTTCCTCTCGCGTGCTACAGCCAAACCAAGCGCATCCGGATCGTCGACGTTACGTCCTTCTTCACTCAAACGTTTGCGCGCAAGATCGCGGAATTGCGCGGTCATCATCGAGTCGCGAGCTTCGTCACGAACACGTTCTGCGAGCTTCGCGCAGTCAGCAATCTCCTGGTCCACTGAGAATTGAACGCCAGGCAACTCTTTTTTTCGTGGAAAATACCCAAGTACCGGATCGCTCTCCCACACCGCGCCCGATCGATTGCCGGCCACAAAACATGTAGACACGTGCACCAGCGCGGGCCGCTTCATTCGTCGGGCAAAGGCAATCACGTTTTGCGTTCCAACGACGTTGGTGCGAAGCGCGCTTTCCAACGTGGGGTTGAAAGTTACGTTGCCTGCGGAGTTGAGAATGACGTCGACATCGTCAGCGATCGACTGCGCTTCTTCCTCGGCATAGCCGAAATTAGTTTCTGCTATGTCGCCGCCTTTAACCACAACCTTGTCGCGGATAAAACCTTCGAGCGCGGATCCGTATCGCTCGCGCAGAGGATCGAACGGTGGCGCGGTAATGATATTGTTCCAGAAGCGCGCCTCTGACTCTTCCTGAGAACGAGCACGGACGGTGATGTAGATCTTGCCGATGTTTGGAAAACGATGGAGCAGCATGCTCAGCGTGACTTTGCCGAGAAAGCCTGTGCTGCCGATCAAAAAAATATTCCGGTCTCGATATATTTCAGTGGGTGATAACTTCATTCCTTACCCCTACTCCATATCGGCAATGCCAATCATCGGTTGATGCAACATCGTGATTTCCGCTGAGTTGCCCATGTAGCTGCGGGCCATCGCGATTGCCTCGGTAAGATTGTCGGCTCGCTCCCAACCCAGCATGGCCGGAACGTGTGCATTTTCAGCGCCTGCGGCGATCACCTTGCCGACATGCTGGCGACCATTCTCGCCCCAGTACCACATAAAGAACGGGTGCGCACCGTGATACGCGTTACCCCGCCGATACATCTCGATGTAACTCGGATTGTTTGCGAACTCTCTTTCGTACTTCTCGCGTAGCACAAATGCATCACGCGTTTCTGGCAAGAGCCTGTTGAAGAATTCGATGTAACTCGGGTGGAAGTTATGGTCGAAGTCGTCGTAGCACGGATGCTGAAGGATTAGCGTTCCACCTTTCTTCAGCAGCGGCTTATTTCGGTAAAAATTGAAGTGGTAGCCGAGCGCCATCACTTGAACGAGCAAAGGATTGAGAATCGAATAGACGTTGTAAGGCGAAATGTCTGGAATGCCAGTGATCAGAATGTCGCATTGTCCGCGAATTGGAATTGCATACTGCTCAAATCCTTTCGCAACGATCCTTTCGTGAACCGGCTCTGTTTTGCCGGCGTAACACGCGATCATCTCGTACTGTGCAGGACGCGAGTGCAGCAGCTTTCGGCGCGCCGGTCGGGGCAGTTTGCTCATGGTATAGCGCATCGCTTCGTACTTCATTCGATCGAAGGCCGAGAAGTCGTCTTCGTTCTTGAGCAAGAAATCCATGTCGCTTTTGTACATCCGATTGTTGATGGCGGTTTCGATATGAAAGACGTTCAGGTGTTCATCAACAATCTTTCCGAGACGCACACACTTCCGATTTAGCTCAGAACGCGCCGGGTCCATGTAGCTGTCAGAATCGCGAATCGTTTGAGGGTCATGATGAGCGCGCAAGGACTCGTAGTCACATAAACCCACGGCGACTGATTTGTGACCGCCATCCATCGGCACGAGATTGATGTTCACATAGATCAGCAAATCACTTTCAGCGGCGCGTCGGTTTAGTGTGAGAGGTTCTTTGTGTTTCGTCTCGCCAATCTTTATCAGCCCGTCTGTCCATTCGGCGTCATGGTTGTAGTAACGGTCTGGGTAGTACTCATCAAAGATCCGCTGTCCCACCATGCGTTTCATTTCCCATTCCGTCATCTTCCGGTGGAGGGAATTGGCGATAATAATGTGCACGTCGTCGACGCCATGACCAGCGAGCATGTCGAGAACGATTTCTAACACGGTTTGTCTGATGTCCGGCGTGGCCATCGGCGGCAAAGGCAAACTTATGTCGTCGACGGCTACGGTCACACGCATTCCCGGTTCGAGTTGAGCGAACAGCGGATCGCAATCAAGTGGGTGATTGAGTGCATAACGGATCGCTGCCTCGCGGTTTGGCAGACCTTTGATTGACGGGTTCGGATAAAGAACGCGGGTGCCGATTGGTAAATCTTCGAGAATGAAATCTTCGCCGGATGGAATAATCCGGGGTGCACTATCGCGATCGATGTAGATTACTGATTCGTGTGTTTTGCGTCGAAGTTGGAGAGCCATCTATTAATCCATTTACTTCAAATTCAGTATGGGCCAATCGTGATGCAGAGCCGTTTGTCGTAGACGCATGTCGGGATTAATAACTGCCGGATGGCCCACAATTGACAGCATCGGCAAGTCGCTCATGCTGTCCGTATACGCGTAGGAGTCGCTCAAGCTGATCCCTTCGCGCTCGGAGAACGTGCGAATCCACGAAGCCTTAGTTGCGGCCGCCATAATTGGGGGGAGCAGCCGCCCTGTTGCTACGCCATTTACAAATTCAAGCCGGTTTGTGACGTACTCGGTTATGTTCAGGTGTTCCATCAGAGGCTTTACCGACAGATCGAGTGCACCTGTAATGACAATCTGCCGGAGACCCAGGCTACGTGACTTCTCAATCAACTCGTAAGCACCGGGGAACACGGCTGGCTTGATCACGTCCTCGAATAGCTCATGTGCAAAGTAGCGAAGCCGATCCTCCGACTGACCTTTGTAGCGTTTGAAATACAGGTCATTAAAAACCTTTCGGCTATACTGGTCGGTGATCGCAAAAACCGGGAGGCTCATTAGGGTGGCGGCAGTCATCTTCAGACTTTTCGGCAAAGTGGCCTGCCGCCGGGCGTAGAACCCGAGCGTGTGCACAAGGTTCGTGCTTACCAATGTGCCTTCAAGATCGTAGAATGCTGCGCCAGCCAACGCTCCTCCAAAGTCCTGCGGGTTTCGATACCGCGTTAGGCAAAAACTTCAAGCTGAAAGATTCGGCGAGTTGTCACTATACCTCATCGAACGAGTTTTGGATAACGGAAAAGTCGCGTTCGGTAATACTGTATGTAATCGCTAGACAATCGGAGGTGGTGGACGGGTGAAATCGAGAAAAATACCAGTAAATATGCGGATTGGCCTAACGTCGACGGTCGTAATTTTATCCCTTGTGGCAGGTCAGATGGGGTGTCGAAAGGCCCACACGACCGCTGAGAAATCGATTGATACTGGGGATGAGAACATCGCTAAGCAGAAACTTGCTGAAGGCGACACTCTTTACGAGGGAAGAACCGATATGGCCAAGGCCAGAGTAGCCGTCGCGGCACTCCGACAGGCCCAGGTGGCTGACTATGGCAATTATGAAGCTGCGTGGAAATTGTCGAGGGCGGCTTTCTTCGTTGGAGACCACACCAAAGGCGATGAGAAAGACGATATGTTTCGACAGGGGATTGAGGCGGGCCGGGTCGCGGTCAAACTTCAGCCGGACAAACCTGAGGGTCACTTTTGGTTAGGTGCTAACTTTGGAGGCGATGCATCGAACAGCACCCTTGCGAGTTTATCGAGCGTTCAAGACATCAAGCGCGAAATGGAAGCGGTAATCAAGATTGACGAATCGTTTCAAGGTGGCAGCGCTTACCTGGGACTGGGCCGCCTTTACCTTCAGGCTCCGCGCGTACTCGGTGGCGATACTGGGAAGGCGATTGGCTATCTTGAAAAGGGGGTGCATATTGCGCCAAACAACGCGCTGATGCGATATCACCTCGCCGAGGCTTACGAGTCGGCAGGGCGGATTGGGGAAGCACGCAAGCAGATCGAAGCGTTGATGGCTATCAAGCCGGATCCAAAATTCGCAGCCGAGCACAACGACGCGCTGACCAAGGCAAAGAAGCTTCTCGAGAAATTGGATCGAGAATAAGTTATTGCAAATTTTAGATTTTAGATTGACTGCTTATGGCAGGCTCGATTCGAAATCAACGATCAATGTCTCATTTCGCGAGACGTCTTATCTCTTCTAACGTCCGCTTGTGTTGTTCGAGTTTCTGGCCAGCTTCGGCGTACTTTCCTTGTGCAGTCAGACGCTGATAATCGTCGAATTCCTGGATTGCGCGGTTGACGAGTTGTTGAAGGTTTTGGGTAGGCGTGGCTGAGGGCGAGGCCTGGGCCTGCGGAGGTTGTCCCTCAGTCGGCGCCTGCGCTGATTCGGAAGGCTTCTCTGCGGCGGGCTTCGCGGCCTCACCAAATAGAGTAGACATGGCATCACCGAAGGTTGGGCCATAGCCCAACTTTTCATGTGTTGCCAATACGACAAGCCGCAGCTCGGGCATTGGACTTTGTTGAGCTTGCAGATAAATTGGCTCAACGTAGAGCAGTGAACGGCCAACCGGAATCACGAGCAGATGGCCGCGTATTACGCGCGAGCCTTGCTGGTTCCACAGCGTGAACTGTCCGGACAACGTTGCGTCTTGATCGATTCGAGCTTCGATTTGTAGTGGACCATCAATCAGACGAGAGGCAGGGAAGTTATAGACCAGCAGTTTGCCGTAGTTGTCGGGATCACACCGGCCCGCCATCCAACCAATCATGTTGTTTCTGTTGGCCGGCGTGAAGGGCAGAATCAAGACAAACTCGCCTTTGTTTTGCTCGCCCGGAAGCTGCATCAGGACGTAGTAAGGATCGAGCGGCTGCGTCGCCTTGTTCTTAGATTGCTCATCAATCGTCACCTGTTGAGCAACGCTCCAAACGTCCTCACGCTGAAAAAACACCTTCGGGTTCTGCGTATGATACAGGCCATAGACTTCGCCTTGTGCGCGAATCAATGTTTCGGGGTAGCGGATGTGCATGCGAAGGTCCGCAGGCATTTCACTGCCGTCCCGGAACAGTGACGGAAAGATTGCGCGATACCCGTTGATGAGCGGATCTTCACGATCGAAAACATAGAATTGTACAGTCCCGTTGTAAGCATCAATCAGGACTTTGACGCTGTTTCTGATGTAATTGATCGATCTGTTATCGACCTGGTGATGGCTCGAATATGGAAACGAAGAAGACTGCGTGAATGCGTCCATCATCCAGAACAGCCGTCCATCCGCACTCACCACCATATACGGATCGTTGTCGTAAACCAGGAAAGGCGCGACACCGTTTACTATTTCGCGAATGTTCCGGTTTATGAGCAGACGGCTTTCGCTGGTGATGTCGTCACTGAATGGCAGTTTGGCCAGATCGCCGACGGCCCATGCCAACAGCATCCGTCTTAGTCCTCCGCCGAGTCGGATTCCACCCGTACCTTCATAGGATGTGTAGTTGTTTGCGTCGCCTTGCGGATAATCAAACTCTTTCTGACGCGTTTTGACGTAGACGTAACGATCGGTGAGCCGGCCGAAGTAGATTTCCGGCCGCGTTATTTTCACGTCTGAAGCCGCTGATTCGATGGGCATGTTTGAAAGCAGGAATTGAGGCAGACCTTCTCGAGTGAAACCGTTTGCGGTGTTCATCGTGACACCATAACCGTGCGTATAGATCAACCGCTCGTTGATCCAGTTTCGTGAGGTGGGTGGCAATCTATCGTCATTGATCTCGCGTCCGGCGACCATCGTCTGTCGTGTCTTCCCGGCAATGGAATAACGATCGACGTCAACATCAGGAAAGTCGTAGTAGGTACGAATCGCCTGGATCTGTTTGAGCGTATCCTGCAGAGCCCTCCAGTCCCACAGACGAATGTTCTCCATTGTCTCCTGGTTGTTTGGCAGGTCGACAGATTCGACGGAAGTCTCAGCTGCAAATTCTTTCTGATGTATTTGGTCGAGAGCGAAACCGCGGCGTGTCCATTCCATGTTGTGCGTGATGAATGGCGCTTCTCGATCGATCTCGTTAGGTTTGACGATAAAGCTCTGGACGTAAGAAGGAACCAGCACCACTCCGATCACATAAACAGCCACGGGAAGTGCAATCGCGGCCAACAAGAGCGTGAAGCGACGAATAGTGAACGCGTTGATGAGCGAAACTACCGCGCCCAGAATCAGTGCGATGCTTACGAGATACAATGCCGGAAGGGAATAGTGTGCTTCTGTATAAGTAACGCCAGCGAAGATCTGATGGTCTTCCCAAAGCGCCGGAAAGCGCGACAGGTAGGTGCTCCACGCCAGCACACTCAAGAACAGCGCCAACGCAACGCACACCGCCCGGAACGCTGCTCCTGAAGACCAACCCACGGCCGGCTTTAATACTTTTTGCGGTAACCCCAGAAATGAATAGGCGACGGCCGCAATGAGAATTATGAAAGTCACTCCCGTCAGCCACGAACTAACCGCGTCATAGACAGGTAACGAAAACAAGTAGAAGCCCAGTGGCTTCCCGAAGATTGGATCCGCCAGGGATGTTTGCGGCTGGTGCAGGTACAACGCAAATTTCTGCCAACTGTCTTTTAGTGCAAAGCCGTAAAGTAGACCGACGATAAGAGAGATAATCCAGGCGAGGGGTCGAATAACGCGCGCCGGTGAAAACTGGAATGGCTGATTGTTAAGCACGACGGTCCTGCTCTCGAAAGCAGCGGCCCCAAAAAGTTTCTGAAATAACCAGAAGGTAGTCTGTAAAAGACCTGCAGTGAGAACGGTAAATAGGAAGAACAGGCCGACCTTTAATTTGAAGATGTACCAGTAAACGTCGGAGTACCCGAGCGATCCGAACCACAGTGCCGAAAGGTAAATGGCGACGATTCTGGAGAATGAGAAAAGCAGGATTAGGAGTGCGACTGCGATCCAGAGGCGCCACCTTCGCGATTTCTGCTGCACAACATCGATCACAGGTGGATTTGGGGAGAACCGCTCGCTCATCGTGCGTAAGAATACGCCGAAGAAGATCAATGCTCAATGAATCGTTGTAAAAAATCTCTGGCTGCGGTGTCTTATCTGTAGGGGTGTCCTTAAGGAAGTAGCAGGTTTATCTCCAAAGTGAGGTCCAGCTCGAGACAGATGTAGTTGTTCGTGTTTGATTCGTGTGATTTCGTGGATAGTTCCTGCTCGCTGGAAAAACGAGGACGATCCACGAAATCACACGAATCAAACACGAACACGAAGAGGAGCCATTCGGTTGGGGAAGTCGATAAGTGTTTCTTTGTCAGGTGTGTATAATGTGTGCGCTCTTCCGCGTTTTGACCCGTCCTTCCAGTTTTATCGGCCTTATCAGCTTGGTTTTTGTCAAAACAAGCGGAGATATGTGGACACAGAGAACTAGATGCTGACACCAGACACAATCCTGCAGGGTCGCTACCATGTAATCCGCCAACTCGGGCAGGGCGGAATGGGCGCTGTGTACGAGGCTGTCGACCAGCGGCTTGACACGACAGTCGCGTTGAAAGAGACGCTGTTCACAGACGAGCGTTTACGCCGTCAATTCGAACGAGAGGCGCGGCTTCTTGCGCGGTTGCATCATCCGGCACTCCCGCGCGTCAGCGACCACTTTTCTGAAGGCGATGGTCAGTTCCTCGTGATGCAGTACATTCCGGGCGACGACCTTTCAGAGATGATGGCTAAGCGGCAGGGACCGTTTCCAGCCAGTCAGGTTTTAAGTTGGGCCGATCAGTTGTTGGACGCCCTTGATTACTTGCACACGCAAGAGCCGCAGATCATTCATCGCGATATCAAACCACAAAACCTGAAGCTCACTTCACGTGGACAGATCATCCTTCTCGACTTTGGTCTGGCAAAAGGGCAGGGTGGTGATATCTCACGCGTGACAACTGCCGGGAGCATTTTTGGATACACACCAAATTACGCGCCGTTGGAACAGATTCAAGGCCTCGGAACAGACTTGCGCAGTGATCTTTATTCGCTGGCAGCCACGATGTATCACCTGCTCACCGGAGTGAAACCACCTGATGCTCTAAGTCGTGCGGCTGCGTTAGTAAACGGCCAGGAAGATCCGCTGTTGTTGGCGAGCGAGGCGAATCCCGCTGTTGGCACGCAGGCTGATGAAGTCCTAAAGAAAGCGATGTCGCAGAATCGCGAGCAGCGATACGTTTCTGCCGAAGAAATGCGGAAGGCATTGCATGCTGGCGAACAGGGAGCAACGATTCGCGATCGTGCCGAAGCACAAACGGTGCTCTTTGCCCCCACAGCCAAAACGGTTGCGCCTACTACCGAGGTGATTGCTAAGCAGCCGACGGTTGCTGCTGGAGAAACGACCGTCGTGCGACATGATGTGAGTGGCCAAGGTCGACGTGCCTTGCCCTGGGCGGTGTCGTTAGCAGCGCTTTTGATCGTTGTGGTCGGGGTAGTGGCCGTCGCCTGGAAGATGCGAACGCCAACCGAACCAATTGCGTCACCGTCACCCACGCCCGCGCCGCTCGAGGTGCCGTCTGCAGTTCCAAACGCAAGTCCCAAACAAACAGTCGCGGAGTCTGCTACACCCGAACCAGCGAAGCACGAACGCAAAGAACAGGTCGCAAAGAAGAACGAAAAACCAACCGAGCCTGCTCCCAAACGCAAGAATAAAGTCTCCGATACGGTTGATGAGGAAGATGCAGAGCGGCACAGCGACAATGAACCACGGGACGAAGTTAATGTTCCCACACCGCCAAATCGCAATCCCCGTCGACCGCGTATGCCGAACATCACAGATCTGCCAGATGGATCACAACTAATCCGAACTCCTGACGGTACGATCATTCACGTAACGCGCGACGGGAGACGCCAGGTTTTTAGGCCGAACATGCGGCGCAATCCACCGGCAACTCCCCGACCTACCCCCTAACTGATAGCTCTGATAGCAACAGGAGATGACGTGAAGAGCACAGCATTTCGTTTTGCGCTCCTTGCAAGCGCGCTTTCGATTTCTTGCATCCTCAATTCCGGCGTGACGTCGCGGGCAACGTCAGCTAATGATAGGAAGCTGCCGGCACTCATCAAGGTTACACCGCAAGCTCCGGCATTCCTCGAAACTGAACGGCTCAACGAGTTGTTGCAGAGACGAGCGCGTGTCGCTCAGGCAGTCGGCAACAAGTCGTTCCTGATCTTGTTCAGCGGCGAACCTCGCGTGTATGCGAACGATGTCGATTATCCGTTTCGGCAGGAGAACAATCTTTTCTATCTCACGAACTTGAAGCAGGCAGGCGCGACTCTTGTATTGCTTCCAGGCAACACGCAGTTTCCGGAGATCCTGTTTCTTCCCAAGCGAAGTCCTCTTGCTGAAACATGGACTGGACACATGTACAGCGCTCAGGAAGCGAAGCAGATTTCCGGAGTTAAAGAGATCTGGAACGCAACCGAACTCGATCCATTTCTCAAATCGATAAGGAATCGCCAACCATACCGGCCAAAGCCTGAGAATATTTTGTTGTCGGACTTACCGGCTTCATTCGAGTTCAAGAACGGGCACGGATTCGAGCCGTTGTTCGCTGCCGCTGCAGACGATGCGGCTGGCGTGTTTATGCTGGTCCCTCGTGCGCAGGACAGTTCGGAGTATCGGCGCGAGCAACAGTTTTCTTCCGATTGGGCGAAGGTTGCATCCGGCTATGCTGTGAAGAACGCGTGGCGCGTCTTTAATGAAATGCGTTTAAGCAAATCACCGATGGAGCTCCGTCTGTTGCAGCATGCAATCGACATCAGCACTGAGGCTCATGAGCGCTCGTGGCTGGCAGCGGCGAGTGCGAAATGGGAATACGAAATCGATGCGGAGGTTGCGTACACCTTCAAACTGCGGAACGCCGACAACTGGGGTTATCCCGACATCGTCGGCTGTGGTCCAAACGCCACGACGCTCCACTACATTGAGTCGCAGAGTGCTGTCAAACCAGGCGATCTGCTGCTAATGGATGTTGGCGCTGAGTATCAACATTATTCAGCCGACATCACTCGCACGATTCCCGTCAACGGCCGATTCTCGCCGGCACAGGCGGAGGTCTACCAGATCGTTTATGACGCCCAAGAGGCAGTCGCAAAAGCGGCGCGTCCAGGTGTGACTCTGTCAGACGTGAACAGGGCCGGAACAGAAGTACTGAAGCAGGGTCTTCTGAAGCTCGGATTAATCACTGACGTGGAATCCAATCAATATCGTGTGTGGTTCATGCACAGTACTTCGCATTGGCTGGGAATGAATGTTCACGATGTTGGCGGGCCAGCGAAGTTTGTTCCTGGCGCAGTGTTTACCAATGAACCGGGCATTTACGTGCGGCCTGACGCATTGGAGAACAAGCCTGGTAACTGGAAAGACGAGGAGTGGGAGAAGTTTAAGGCCGCGGTGCGACCAGCGTTTGAAAAGTACAAAGGCATTGGAGTGCGCATCGAAGACGACCTGGTGATTACAGCGGATGGTGTTGAGTGGATGAGTAAAGCGCTGCCGAGAAAGTTATCTGAAGTTGAGGAGTTTATTGCGAAGATAAGAAGCGGAACCTAAAGAGGTAAATCATTGGTCATTTGAGATTTGATATTCTCATTTGTCATTTTGGGGACCACGGACTTTATGTCCGTGGTTTTTCAATATCAGCCTAATCGGGGGTACCGTCAGGCTTTTGGGCGCGCGAGCGCGCCGCAAGACGCTGGTTAGTTGCTATTGGGTTGAAATTGAAACCACCGACATGAAGTCGGTGGTGTCTCAGAGCCTGACCAACGATTTCTCTTTATTTCCCACCAAACAACCTTCGCAGTGCCCCTGAGAACCACCTCAGGGCGGTGCGAAAAAAGCCGTGCTGGGGCGGGGGCTCACCTTCGCCAGTCTTAGCTTCCGCCTCAAGTGCTGTGAAAAACTGAGTGGCCATCATCTTTGCCGACGCCTGGATCATCCGTTGGCCTACGCTCGCGATCGTTCCGCCAAGTTGAAGATCACCCGAATAACGCACGAGCGTCGTATCACCCTGATCCTCCAGAGCTAAATCACCTGTTCCTTTGGCGAAACCCGGCGTGCCTTTGCCGTCCACAATCATTCGGAAATGCTCGGGCGGTCTCAACTCCTCGAGGCGAACTGCGCCATTGAAGATCCCTTTGATCGAGCCGACGCCGGCTTTCATTGTTGTTGAGTAAGTGTTTGGACCAGTTTCTTCGAGACGTTCGCAACCAGGAATACATCGCTTGAGAACTTCAGGGTTCGTGAGTAGCGCATAAACGCGCGCGCGTGATGCGTGAAGCTGGTGAGTCCCGTCGAGTTTCATTGTTGTTCGATCCGCTGCTCTCAACTCATAACGGGAGCGAAGCGACCGATTTCAAGTAACATTGAGGAATTCGTAAAATGAAATTGGTCGCTTCGCTCCCGTTCTGAAACCCGCACGCTACGACGCTCTGCTGAGGGCCGCTTTAATAGCTCTGGAGGCGTGCACTTTCGCAAGGTGTTTTCGATACTCAGAAGACGCGTAAAGATCCGAATTCGCATCAACGCCATCACAAATCTTTGCAGCTGCCGCTGAAATCGTTTGATCGTCAAGCGTCTTTCCTATCAGGGCCGCTTCAGTTCCCGCAGGCCGGTACGCCTTGTTTCCGACTCCCGTCACGCCGAAGCTTGCCGACGCACAAGAGCCGTCGGCATTCAACGTCAGATTCGCGGCGACACCCACCACGGCGAATCCGGAAGCCGGATGGGGTGCCTTCTGATACGCGTGGCCGAACTTACCCTGTGGTTTGGCAACGCGGATCTCGCGCAGTATCTCGCCGGGTTCAAGAGCCGTTGTTAGTAAGTCGACAAAGAAGTCTTCGGCTTTCATCGTTCGCTCACCGTTTGGACCAGTCAATACGACGTCAGCGTTAAGACCGATCGCTGCAGCAGGCCAATCGCCCGCAGGGTCGTTATGGGCCAGGCTGCCACCAATGGTTCCTTTATTCCGCACCTGAACATCGCCTATAGATTTCGCGCACTCCGGCAGTAATGGGCAGATGTTGCGCAGAAGGTCTGACGATTCAAGCTCGTAATGAGTTGTTGTCGCACCGATGGCAATCGCGTTGCCGTCTTCGCGGATGTAAGAGAGATCGCGAATACGTGCGATATCGATCAGCCGCTGTGGCTGCGCAAGCCGAAGCTTCATTGCCGGAATCAGGCTGTGGCCGCCCGCCAACACCTTTGTGCCGTCGGGATCCTGGGCCAGCAGGTTGATAGCTTCCTCGAGAGTTCCCGGAACCTGGTAATCGAATTGTGCGGGGATCATATTAGTTGTCTCCTAATGACTGCTGTTTATGATCTTCCAAATTGATTCTGGCCTTATTGGCATGTCGAGATGTGTTACACCAAACGGCGCGAGTGCGTCGACGACAGCGCCCACGATTGCGGGAGTTGCTCCAATCGTTCCCGCTTCACCGACACCTTTAACGCCGAGCGGGTTCACCGGTGAAGGCGTTTCCGTGCGATCGAGTTCGAAGTTTGGAACGTGCGACGCGCGCGGCAGAGCGTAATCCATCAAAGTGCCGGTAACGAGCTGGCCCTGTTCATCGTAAACAACTTCTTCGTACAACGCCTGGCCAATCGACTGAACAATGCCGCCATGAAGCTGACCATCAACGAGTAGCGGGTTGATTACTTTGCCGCAATCATCGACCGCAACATAACGAAGGAACTTGATGTCACCTGTCTCGCGATCAACTTCTACAACCGCGATGTGTGTACCAAATGGGAATGTGAAGTTCTTCGGTTCGAAAAAGTAAGTTGCCGATAGTCCGGGCTCTGTGTCGGGAGGAATCTCTTTCGCGATGTGTGCGGCAAGAGCGATCTCCTGGATCGTCAGGCTCGTGCGACCACTCGTGTCTGGTTCTGGAAGGGCACCGGCAGGTGCTTCGCCCACGGGCACCACCGGATCCGAAGTTCCGGCTGCGGCCGCAGTAGCGGCTTGCATGGAATAACGACCTCCTTCGAATGAAACTCGGGAAGAGTCAGCTTGCAGCATGTGTGAAGCGATCTTCTGTGCTTTCTCCTTCAGCTTTTGAATGGCGACGAGAACAGCAGTGCCACCGACCGCAGTCGCGCGGCTGCCGAACGTTCCAATGCCGTATTGAACGACTCCGGTATCGCCGTGGATGACTGTGACGTCTTTGATATCCACGCCGAGCTCATCTGCGGCAATTTGTGCAAACGATGTTTCCTGACCCTGACCGTGTGGCGAAGCTCCAGTCAGAACCGTAACTTTCCCGGTCGGCTCGATACGCACAGTCGCGCTTTCCCAACCACCGGCCGGCATCGCAGCCGATGGTCCGAGGGCGCAAATCTCGACGTAGGTAGAGACGCCAATTCCAATCAAACGTCCTTCGTCTCGCGCCTTCTTCTGTTCTTCTCGTAGCTTTGCGTAGCCGATGATCTGTTGTGCTTTGTCGAGTGCAGCTTCGTAATCGCCGCTGTCATAGTCGAGGCCGGTGGCAGTGTGAAACGGAAATTCATTCGCCGCAGGGAAGTTCCGGCGTCGAACTTCCGCCGCATCGACACCGAGTTCGTGCGCGACTAGATCCATAGCACGCTCGACAATGTATGTTGCTTCGGGCCGGCCTGCGCCACGGTAAGCATCTGTGGCCATCTTGTTCGTGAAGCAGGCAGTGATGTTGATTTGAATCGCCGGAATCTTATACGCGCCTGACAACATCAATCCCGTTAACGTCGGTATCGCGGGGGTCAAGAGTTGGTGATAAGCGCCGAGATCTGCAAACACGTTATAGCGGAGACCAGTGATTGTCCCGTCGTTCTTGCAACCGATTTCGATGTATCCGACCTGACCGCGGCCATGAATCGTTGCTTGAATGTTTTCGCGGCGCGTTTCAATCCACTTCACCGGTTTGCCTAACTGCATTGAGATCCAACCAAGTAAAGCTTCTTCTCCGTAAACATTTAGCTTGGAACCGAAGCCACCGCCAACTTCAGGAGTGATCACGCGAAGTTTGTTTTCGGGGATACCGATCATCAGAGCGAGTTGAGTGCGCAGCAGGTGTGGAATCTGAGTCGAAGACCAAACCGTCAACTCTTCTTCACCGGGAAAGTATCGGGCGAGCACACCGCGAGGTTCCATGGCGATCGGTGCGAGCCGATTGTGCAGGATCCGTTGTTTGACGACTCGATCGGCAGCCGCAATGCCTGCTTCGATATCGCCCTCGCCGGAACTCAGTTTATAGGCAATGTTGTCGCCGAAATTTTCATGGACCAGGTTGCCGCCTTTTGCGGCCTCTTCGACGTCAACAACCGCAGGCAAGTCTTCGTAATCGACGATTACGAGATCAACCGCATCACGAGCGGCATAACGATCCGTCGCTACGACTGCGGCGATCGGATGGCCCACAAACAGCACTTTGTCGCCGGCCAGCGGTCGAAAGTCTGGCACCTTCAGATCGGGCAGAGCACTCGCGCATGGCACTGGGCCAAGTTTCCCGGCGATGTCTTTGCCCGTATAGACGGCGACGACGCCCGGTGAGGCAAGTGCAGCACTCGTGTCAATCGAGTTTATGCGTGCGTGTGGATACATGGAGCGGACAAAGCAAACGTGTAGTGTGTCGGGCAGGCGGATATCATCGACGTAATGTGCCAACCCTTTGATCAAACGCGGATCTTCAGTTCGTTTGATTCTTTGTCCGACGTATTTTGTAGCCATATATTTGCTCCTTTTGGAAGCTTGGTACTTGGTACTATGTACTTCGCACTTAGCGCGTTGTTGCCTGAATACCAAGTACAAAGGACAAAGCACTAAGTTCAAAGCACAAAGCCCGTATCATCCAGCCGCTTTCTTCGCAGCGTACTCAACCGCTTCGATGATGTGCTGATAACCGGTGCACCGGCAGAGATTGCCATCGAGACCATGACAGATCTCTTCGCGTGATGGATTCGCGTTTCTGTCCAACAGCTGAGCAGCGGCGACAATCATCCCGGGCGTGCAATATCCGCATTGCAAGCCGTGTCGTTCCCAGAAGCCCTCTTGTACCGCGTGAAGATCGCCGTTCTGTGCAAAGCCCTCGATGGTTTTGATCTCTGCACCGTCCGCCTGCACAGCGAACATCGTGCACGACTTGACTGCCTGCCCACCAATCATGATGGTACAAGCACCGCACAGCGACGTTTCGCAGCCGACATGTGTCCCGGTCAGTCCAAGAACGTCGCGCAGATAGTGAACGAGTAAGAGGCGAGGCTCGACATCGCTTTGATGAGCGACACCATTCACCCTCAAGTTGATCTTCATTGGTGACCTCTCTTTATTTTGCTGGGTTGGGAAAGAAGAATTTCTGCCCGCAGTTTCTATGTCAGTTTGCAGGCAATGTCAACAATCAGGCTCGACAACTTGGCTGAGCTATACGGTGGCTTTGTGGATCTGCCGTTTCAGCCGATGAATATTCCGCCGGACTGCTTTGAGTTGAGCATGGTCGTGCGCCGCCAGAGCATCTGCGCGCTTCGTTTTTAGCTCTCGAATTCGCTTCTTAACGGCGGCCTTGTCGATTCCGATAACATCGTGGTGCGTATGCTGGATGCCTAAAGCCTTTGCGAGTGCGACGATTAAGTGCTCTTTGTTCAACTGGCTGTAGCCCTGGACCGCCTCGTGGTCGATGCCCTTTGCCATCTCACGAAGATCGACGAGGGTTTTATGTTTCAGTTCTTCGATTGTGTGCGCCATGTATTCTCCTACATTTGATTTCGGAATTCGGAATGCGGAATGCGGATTTCGGATTTACTTACCCGCAGATTAATTCCGAAATCCGAATCGGAAATGAATTTAGACACTCGTAAATATCTGGTCCAAGTGATGTCTCATGTGCCCTGCATAATCGCGGATGAAGTATTCCAGCGTAGTCGCATCTTTCTTGTCTACCGGTCGGTAGGCGATAACATCCAGATTGTGTTCCGTGCGTTCGCCTTTCAGCACCGTCGGCGAAATGAACGACGCGAGGTGTGCCAGGTGCAGGTTATACATTCTCCAGAGCTGCACTAATCGTGACCAGTCCTCATCGTTGTAGTGTCCAGCGTCGACCCATCGTTCCTGTTCATAACCAGGAAAAACAAGGGCGTCAGTAAACTGCGCGCTGACGAACCGCTGGTGGTTATTAGCTGCTGAGTCGATTAAGTGGCCAAGGATCTGTTTACGTGTCCACTTCTCGGCAGCGTACATTTCTTGAGCCTGTTGTTCGGTTAATGAAAGTAGGCGAGCCGCAGTTGATTCGACTGTCTGTTCAAAATCACTAAGAAACTGAGGGAACGAATTCGGATCGGCAGCCATGGAAAGCCTCCAGCACACGAATCTAAATTGGGATGCGAATGCGCGTCATAATATCCCACGCCGCGCGTGATGTGAAATCAGCCTTTCCTGTTCTGAAATCAGCGCGGACGAGACTGCTCCAAGCCATTCAGTACCGTTCGCGGTAGCGAATGGCCAAGACTCAACTCCATTAGTGCGGGTGTTGAGATTTAATGTTTGTGGCCGGCCTTTTGTAGAAAGGATCTGAACTTATCCACCGACCTGCCGTAGGTGGGATCTGGCCCGTCTCCAAACTTCTCTTGGAACCAGCCGTTGCGCCGATGCGTTTAGTCACTTTATGAAGTGGCGATCGCGCGTTAACGTTCCCTTCAGAGCGCAACCCGGCATCACCGTGAGGCATCGGAAGTTCCGTATGAAGAAAGGAACCTGGCTCGTCGGATTATCAGTACTCGTCTTTTTCCTCCTCGTTTCAGGCGTCGCCGGGTCAATTCGTGATACCGCCATTTTCTACCTGCACGTCGCCAAACTCTATACACAAACTCCTGACTCACGTTTATCGATGCCACTGGAAAATGTTCGCAAGCAGCAGATTGCGGACACCTGGCAAGCGCCACGCGGGACCAGTCGTCGTCATGAGGGACAGGACATTTTTGCGGCGAAGGGTACGCCCATACTTTCAGCGACGCCGGGATACGTTTACAACATCGGTGAGAACAATCTTGGGGGACAAACAGTTTCAGTCATTGGGAAGGGCGGACGTGTTTACTACTACGCCCATCTCGATGCGTACGCGCCGAGGCTGAAAGAAGGTGACTGGGTTACGACGCGCACGATTCTCGGCTATGTCGGTTCCACGGGAAACGCGCAGGGAACTCCTCCACATCTCCACTTCGGAGTGTACACATCCGATGGCGCGATTAATCCGTTGCCATTGTTATCAGACCGCACCGCTCCAAACTCCGCGCAAGGCACACCGGAGAGACGCGCGAACCAGCGATTGGTTAGCCGAAAGGTATAGCCTCCTCATTCAGAATCCAACAGACCACGCTGCTAAAGCAGGCGTCGTGTGGTGCGATTTGACCTTCGACGCAAATCCGCTTATTGTTTTGCACGCCAATTAGTTAAGACTTTCGTCCCGCTGACAATTCGAACGCACGTCAGCTGTTAATTCAGCATTTCAATTCGGTTCATCCACGACTTGGGCCGAACTCTGCACTCGATAATTCACAACTCATGGAAGGAGCAAACGCATGCGAATGCGATTCCCGTATCTCCCTGTCTCTGTTCTTGTGCTTCTGTTCATGGTCGCGGCCTTCATAATCGCGCCAGGATCCCACGCACAAGATCCACCGCAGACGCCGCCGGCCGGCGGTCCAGGCGGCCAGGAACGTCCAGGCCGTTTAGAGCAGAGTACCGAACCTCGACCTTATGAGAGGGTCATTACGAAAGACGCCAAGTCAGATCCGGGCATCTTCACTGTCCACACCATCAAAGACAAAGTTTATTACGAGATTCCTAAGAGTGAACTCGACAAAGAATTTCTTTGGGTGAGTCAGATCGCCAGAACAACTCTTGGCGTCGGCTACGGCGGACAGGCCAACGGCAATCGCGTCGTCCGGTGGGAACGCAAAGGCAATCGAATACTGCTGAGAAACGTTGCGTACGATGTAGTCGCTGATCCGAAACTGCCTGTATCGCGCGCGGTCCAGGCGTCGAACAACGACACCATCATCATGGCCTTCAATATCGAATCCTTCGGTAAAGACGACGCAGCGGTCATCGATGTCACTCGCTTGTTCACTACCGAAGTCACCGAATTCAGTGCGCGAACGAGATTGCGTGCACGCGGTTTCGACGCAACCCGATCGTTCGTTGAAAAGACCAAATCTTTCCCGACTAATATCGAAGTTGAAGTTTCGCAGACCTACACGTCACCTCCAGACGTCACTCCCGCGGGTGGTGGTGGCGGACCACAACCACAACCGGCACCTAATCCGTTTGCTCAGGGAATGCGTGCAGGCACGAATGCTACGGTCGTCATGCACTACAGCATGGTGAAGCTTCCGGAGAAACCGATGATGCCGCGTCTATTCGACGAGCGCGTTGGTTACTTCACCATCAGGAAGTACGACTACGGTCTCGAAGAACAGAAGGCGACTCAGAGGACCTACATCACTCGCTGGCGGTTGGAGAAGAAAGATCCGAACGCGGAACTGTCTGAACCAGTCAAGCAGATCGTCTATTACGTCGATCCGGCGACGCCGACGAAGTGGGTGAAGTGGATCAAAAAAGGAATTGAAGACTGGCAGCCCGCATTTGAAGCCGCTGGGTTCAAGAACGCGATAATCGCGAAGGAAGCACCATCTAAATCCGAAGACCCGAACTGGGATCCAGAAGATGCGCGTTATTCAGTGATTCGTTATTTACCATCTACCATTGAAAATGCATCCGGACCACACGTTTCCGATCCGCGCACTGGCGAGATCCTCGAGTCGGACATTCAGTACTACCACAACGTCATGAACCTTGCGCGTGACTGGTATTTCATCCAGGCGGGGCCGTTAGACTCGCGCGCGCAGAAACTCCCATTACCTGATGATCTGATGGGTCGGCTCGTGGAATACGTAGTTGCTCACGAGGTCGGTCACACGCTCGGTTTCCAGCACAACATGAAAGCTAGTGCGACGTACGGGGTCGATAAAGTTCGCGATCCACAGTGGCTGAAGACGATGGGCCATACGCCCACGCTCATGGACTACAGCCGGTTCAATTACGTTGCGCAGCCTGAAGATCACATTGCACCTGAGGATCTGATTCCAAGGATTGGTCCATACGACAAATGGGCCACGATGTGGGGTTACAAACCGATTCCAGGTGCCAATACCCCAGACGAAGAGAAGAAAACGCTCGATGCTTGGGCACGTGAGCAGGATGCGAAACCCTGGTTGCGATTCTCCACAGCTGATGCTCGCGGATCGGATCCGGGTGAGAACACGGAAGCGGTGGGTGACGCGGATGCAATTGTCGCCACCGGATTCGGCATCAAGAACCTTCAGCGTGTCTCCGACATGTTGCTAACCGCGACTTCCAAACCTGGTGAGCCATACGACGATCTCGAAGAGTTGTACGGTCGTATGCTGGGCCAGTGGGCTACTGAACTCAATCACGTTGCCGCGATTGTTGGTGGCTTCAACTCGCAGCAGAAGCACGCAGGTCAGGAGGGCGTTCGATTCGTAATCGTGCCGCGTGAGCATCAGGCGGCAGCGGTTCGCTTCCTGAATGACAATGCGTTTGCGACACCAACGTGGGCTCTGAAGGCTGACATTCTTCGCCGGATTGAACCGTCGGGCGCCGTCGCTCGTGTCAACCTGGCGCAAGAGCGGGTTTTGAATTCGCTTCTGAGCAACGCGCGATTCGATCGCTTGGTGGAGCAGGAAGCAATCGATGGCGTCGCTGCCTATCGCCCAGCAGACTTTCTTGCCGACGTTAGACACGGCATCTGGCGCGAGCTTGATCATCCGCAAGTGAAGATCGATGTGTATCGTCGCAGGCTGCAGAACTCGTATCTGGACCTGCTGTCGCAGAAACTGAACGGGCGGCCGGCAGTAACCGACGATTACCGGTCATTGATTCGCCAGGAACTGAGGGACCTCAACGCGGCGCTCGGCGTGGCGGCGGCACGTGCTCAGGATCGTGAGACACGTGCGCATCTCGCGGATGCTCGAGATGAGATTGCAAAAGCTCTAGATCCTCGATTCGCTCCGCCGGCACAGCCAACAGTCACGATTGGATTTCCGGGATTCAGCGACGATGCAGTAGTCGATGTAAACGCGCTGGAAAACTTTGATCCAAGTGCTTGCTGGCCGGATTACGCGGTGAGAATTCACCCGCGGAAGCAGTAGGCGCAAGGCAACAGGCAGAGAACAGAGCAGGAGCACACAACAGGAGCAGGCAAGTCACCCTGCTCCTGCGTGTGCTCCTGCTCCTGTTTTTACGATGCGTGATCTAAAAGATTTGTAGTGCGTTCAGTGACGCTTGCGGGAGTAGTTGAACCAGTAACAGGAGTTGGGCTTTCAACGCGCGGCGGCGCGTCCAGACGCTGCTGCGTCTCAGCCTCAGTTGGTGGAAAAGAAACCTGCTGAGGGGGTAGTTCAGGCGTTGGCCGAATTAGGAGACCTGACAAAATGTGGCCCACGCCTGACAGCGTAGGTACCAATCCAATCAACCATATCACCCGAACGACTGGATCAATCTCAAAAGGAACTTGGGCGATGATGTGCGGCGGCAGTTTGAGTACCATCGCTGCTGAAAGATAGTAGAGAAAGATCATTAAGCCGCTACCCGAGAATAATGACACGATACCCTTGGTGATCTGTTGCTCTCTGCGTTCCGCCGCCGTCTTCTTTCTTCGCAGACTCCAACCATGTTCCGGTTTGCGTTTGATCTCAGATGAATGCTTTATGATCTCCTGGTTCATGTGATCCATCGCGCGCGATACTTCTTCTGTCACCTGCTCGACTTTGAAGTTTTTCATCATCTCTTTGATCTTCGGCATCGGTCCGCGATCGCTTCGCGCAACCGCCTCACTCAAAGCGACAGCTTTGCCGATGACCTTCAGGTTTGCTCCGCAGACACGACAGTACTGGAGGTTTGGAGACGATTCAGTGGCGCACTGTGGACAATACATAGGCTTAGGGTCGTCGCTGCCAAAGCGACATTAGTCGTAACGTAAAGTTTGGCGGCCTGGTTCCCAAAGTTTCGTTCATTCAGTCTGAGTTTTCATGGCTCCCCTGATGTTAAGCGCCGCGAGGCAGAACTGAAGCGCAATCAGGGCATAAGCGTGATCGTGCAAACCCCATAGGATCCATAGGATGTTGCTCGCCAGGAACGCCCAGAATCCCCAGTTTCGTTTGAACTTTTTCTGCGACGCAACCAGCCAGGCGGCGAGCACGGTAACGGCCATTGCTGGCCACTGCAGAGCATTGATCCAATCCATAAAAAGGCTCGTCCATCGTGTCTCAAGCTGGGATCCAGATTTTTTCTGCCAAAATGGTCTCAATTTTTGGCGACAGATCCAACGGTGTCTTTGTTTTGGTAAAAAACGCGAATCCCTTGTAACTCGTCAGGTACTGATAGTTCGTAGATACGAAGCCTCCCTTCGCGCAAATCACTAGTGGCTTCTCCGCTTTTGCGACGATCCTTAGGAAGTTTTCGGGGTCAACGCGTAAGACAACTCCGCTTGCTTTAATCGCGTTTGCAATTGCCGCTTGTATCGCGGCAGCTTCAGCACCCATCGCGACCTCCAACGTCATTCATAGCTCAGCGCTTCAACGGCATCTTGTCTTGCAGCCCGTAACGCTGGGTAGAGTGCTCCGATACTTCCCCCGACCAAACCTACCAGCAGTGAAATCACCAACCAGCGCGGTTCTATGTCGATCGTCAAGCTTGTGACGCGCATCACTGCAAAGCGCGCAACGTAAGTGAGTAACACGCCGACGACCACCCCCATCAGGCTCACGAAGATTGCTTCCTGTTCAATGACCCAGCCGATTCCGGCTTTCGACATCCCCATCGACTTCAGAATTCCAATTTGTCGCGTGCGTTCCGTAACTGTGGTGTACATCGCGAGCAGGATCACCAGCATGCTGATCGCAGCGGCAACACCTACCACGACTTTGATAAAGACGTTCAAAGCAGGAAGACCAGTCGCGTAGATTTCCGGAAGGTCACGTGTAAACACCAACTGATCGTCTGGAAAGCGCCCGAGAATTTTGCCCGCAACTTCGTCCTGCTTACTAGGGTCTGCACAGCGCACGAGGATCGCTGCTGCACGACCTTCACTGCCGACCTGATCCTGCATCGTCTTCAACGGGATCTTAACCCGTCCGCCACCTGGCGGTTCATAAACTCCAACAATCGTGAATGGGCGTTCGAATAACGTCACGGTGTCGCCAACCTGTGCATGCCGTTGTTGCTTCCAAACAGGATCCACAATCGCTTCGTCACCAGAAATCAGCTTGCGACCTTCACGAATCGTTATTCCGGCGAGGGTTGCGTATTCGTCGTATTCGATTCCGTCCAATAAGCGAAATCCGAAGCCGGAGTCGCTCTTATCAGTCGCTTGTCCGAGAGGCGTCGTCGCGAGCACGCCGGGGACAGTTGCCAACTCTTTTGCATGAGCGACAGGCACCCTGAATTGACCCTGCCCACCCAGTCCGAGTGAGCCCGACGCGCGAATCATTATTTCCGCTCCCATGTTCGATTCGCGTCTGCCGCGTTCGTGTAAGACGCCATGGGCCAAGCCGACAGTGAAAACGATCAGCAGCACGCCAACGCCGGTTCCAAGGATGCTGACGGCCGTTCGGGCAGGACGATGAGCAATATTTGAGAAGACTAAGCTGTCCATAAGACGTTGAATTCTGGGGCTGCGATCTTGAAGTCGACGCATTGCATTTGGCACCGTGCGCCAAGTCAGCACAAGAAGCCCGACCGAGGTCCAGCAGACGATGGCGGCTTTCCGGACAAGAGCGAGTGCGACACCAGCGGCGACAGGGAAGCCGAGCGTCTGGAGAATCACTTCAGTGCCGCCTTCGTAAACTCCGATGGTGCCCGGAACAAATGCGAAGACAAAATTGATTACCTTTGTCAGCGACTCAATGATGTAAGCCTGCGATAGAAGGTTTTGGAAGCCGAGCATGCGGAGGGCGAGATACACCTCGATCACGCTTGAAATATGAGCGAGGAGATTGCAACCAATCATCCCGAAGAATGCACCGGGATGATGTTTGTAAAAGTCGTAGACCTTGGTTTCGAGGTGAGAAATGTGGTGGCGTCTCTTGAGAATGACCTTTGGACTCAATCGCAGCTCTGCGAGTTGATCGATCACCCACGTCAGCAGCATCACGCGATTCCTAGCAGCGAGAGCAGTGGCGACGATACCTAACCCAGCGATTAGCGCAATGCTCAGCAAAACCCAATACACTGGCGGGGGCAAGTGATAGCTGAAGAGCATCACGCAGGCGCCACTCATCACAAAGAACACGACCGACAGGTTGTAGAGAAGGTTATCTACTACGAGAGCTGGCACACCGTACGTCAAAGGCACGCGCTTTCGCAGAAGCGCAACCTTGGTAGCCTCGCCTAGGAGTGGTCCAGTGAACGTGAGAAAACTGATCGTCTCGCCGCCTAAGCGCGCAGCGAATGCCTGCATGAAGTTGAAGCGGCGATGCTCGGGCGGTACTGCAGCTCGCATTGCGACAGTGCGCAGAGCGTGTCTGGCGCCATTCAGCCCGAGGATGACAAAGAAACCAAACCCAATCCGCAACAGCGCGTCGAAGATCGGTTGCACGCCGACTCGATTGATAACGTAGACGAGAAGACCGAGGCCAAGAAGGAAGGCGAGACCTTGCAGCCAGAAGAAGGAGCGGCGTGAACTACTGGGTCCTGAAACTTCAGAATCGGCAACCTCTTCAATCTCATCAGGCTGCCAATTTGTTGCGAGCTCGTCTCCAGACTCCATCAAGGTGATGCGAATTCTCCAGTAGCAGTTATCTTCTGGTTGTCCGGATGCGGCGGTACAAGCTCCTGCACCACGCGACCGGGAAAACGTCTAAAACCCTTTTCCCATAGAACTGGAACGGGCTTCCTATCATCGCGTAAATTTCCGGTTAATGCCAACAGCGTCGGAACGAAACTTAAGCTGTCATATGGTTCTTCAATTTGTGACGCCTTCGGTAAGCCAGTTTTGTTGCCGCCAGCAATCATGAAGATTGAATGCGTCGAGATCCGGAAGAACGAGCCATGGTTACCGCCCGGGTTGAAGCCGCGCACGTCGAAATTCCAATGATTGTTGGCGACGATCAGCAAGTCTGCTTCGACAATCTCACGTTGCCGCTTATTAAAGCGCCGCATCAATCGCTCATCTTCTGAAAGCCCCGGCTCATCCGGGGACGTGCTCTCGATCGGATGCCGCGCGAGCTCTTCCTGGAGACCGATAACCGCGTTTGAATACTGACCGCGATGAACGGCATGCAGCCATTCAACGTCGGTGTGCCATTCGCTTAGCCACGCCGCCCGATCACTTGCGGGCATTACGATCTGAGGATCTTCAAACAACTTCAGTGGGAGCCCTGGTTGCCACGGCGCTAACGAAAACGTGATGCGCCCATTTTCGTCCTGCGTGAGATTCGTGATCGGCTGATAGCGCAGGCTCAGGTCGCCGTTTGCATTTGTCTTCGACAGCAGCAATGCCTGTTTGCCGTCACCACCATCTATCCAAATGACGTCCTCAGAGACTCCCGTATCGGGGAGTGACTCGAACTGTGAGGCGGATAACCGTGTAGCAATCAGATCGATTGGCCGATTCGACACGCCTTGCTGAACGTTGTTTCTCACACTCAGTCCATGCAAGAGAGAAAAGTAATTGAGATGAATGAAACTCCGCTCTTCATCTAACGAACCGTCGGACTTTAGAACAAACCCGGCGGGAGATAATCCAACAACGTAGTTCTGCAATTGATGGATCGTATTGTGATCTCCCATGCAGTTTTTCTTAATTACTGCGTCGATGATCATGCGTTGAGGAACAAACGTAGCCGGTGTTAGTGACAACAGGTTTTGCACCGTTGTTATGTACTCGGTGTACAGTCGTTCCTGCTTGGTCCACTTTTCAACCTGTACGTACATTCGCTTGGTGGCGTCATCGAGACCCTGGTCCTGTTGTTCTTTCGTAAACTTCTTCGGCTGCGCTTCCCAAAGTTTTTGTTGTTCCGCAATGGCGCGCCGAAGAGCGCCGAGCTCGAGGTTGATATCGCTTACCTCTTTTTCCCAACCCGCTCGCCGTCTATTCACGGTGGCAAAGAGCGCATTGGTTACAGCCTTTCGCACATCGGGAGCCAAATCTTTTCGCTGTAATTGCTGCAACATGATCTGCAACAGGTTCAAATCACTGTCTCGCAGATGCACAGAGGCGCGTTCGTTGCCATCGAAGTCGAGCACCGCCGTAGGATAGGTCGTTCCTTGGCCCTTTAAGTAATAGGTGTCGGGTGTCGTTGTGTTGATTAGTGGAACGAGTGGGTAAACACCTTTAATTGAATAGTCGAGCATTAATCGGCGCTTCGTTACGACGTGATGTCCGCCGCCGGCGCGACTGCCGAGGAACTTCACAAGGTTATAGCCCTGACTGTAGATCCGTTCCTCGCTGTTGAATCCGTGATCCGAAACGAGGATAAGCGCCGTTTCATCTGCCTGTGGTGTCTTCTGGATCGCTGACCAGATCTCACCCAGCATCGAGTCGAGTTCCTGCAGCGCGTAAAGCTGTGATTGCCGGTCGTTGTTGTGGTGCGCGACGTGATCGAAGTCAGGACTGAATAGATCGAGGTAACGCAGTTTTGGATTGCCGAGTTTAGAGATCAGCTCACGCAGCATTTGATCAGTAATGAAGTTGCGTAGCTCGAATCCCATGGTCCATTCGTCAAACAGTTCTTTCGGCGGCTTGGCGAATCGATTTTGGAGTCCGGCCTGTAGGGTTGCGAAACGCGGTCCGCGCTGAAAGAGCGACAGCGTCATGTAATGCTCGTCGTGAGGATATGCATCTGCAAGCAGTGGTAGTTTTAATGAATCGACCAGTTCGACTGCCGGCATATCTATTCTTGAGCCGGTTGCTCCCGCAATGTAAAACGGAATGAAGTTCAAATAATCATAGGCATAAAGTGAGTACCGATCGAATTCGACGTTGCCTTTGATCTGTAGGTGCTGACCCGTGTCCAACAGCGACCAGGAAGGTGCAGACAAACTCATGCCGCGAACATAGAAGTTTGAAAGCCGTGTGCCTCGCTGATAAAAAATATGATCAATCCATGGAAGAAGACTCTTTCCCGTTCGTGGATCGCGCTGCTTCGCAAGTTGATCAACGAGGTCGTAGGGAAGACCGTCGCACTTGAACACAACGAGACGCTTTACTTGAGCTGAAGCAATAGGAGCGGGAACGGTGACGAGCAAGACGACTATCGCCAGCCGTCCTGACCATCTACTGATTCGCTGAAACTGTCGGGTAAAGAAAAGCCGGTTCATTACTCTGGTTGGCCGGCTTTCAAAGGTGAGCCAGTGGTTGAAGCAGTTATCGAAGGGGATGCATCCTTTGATCGTTCGAAATAAACCTGCGCGAGATCTCTCCATCGCTTTTCGAAGTCGGTGTTCTGAGAGATACGGAACAGTTCGTTTTTCGCTTTCGGGTTTGTAATGCGCGAGAGGCTGTCGAGAACTGCGCGACGCGTTTCGTCATCACGCGTACGAGCAAAGATCTTAGCGGCAGCGGTGGCGGCCGCGCTCCCTACTTCTGCCCCATGATCAGCGATGAAGTGTAAGGAGCGCCTGACTTCGTTTAGATCGAAACCCACGTCGATCTCCGCTTTTGACTTGGCCACCTGCTCCAGGAATTTAGTGTGATGACTTACGCGACGTGCGATATCCAAGCGGTCGACCATATTGTCCGTGCGTTCTTCACGATGCACATACTTGCCAAACGTCAGCACGTTCATCAGACGAAATCCGATTTCCGCCTTCGTACCGTGTTCCAGCGGAACCAGTTCCGCGCGGCGATCGCGCTCGATCCGCGACGGTAGACCTTTTGGATCACGAGCATACGCTACCAGTGCGTCGTACTGTCGTCTCGCGAGGTTGATTTCAGCATCCAGATTGTTCTCGAATGGATTCAACGAAACTCTTTCCATTCGACCATTCACTTGAGCGCGCAGTTCAGGATCCAACGAATCGGTCAGAGCCAACAATAGTTTAAGTTGTGCATAAGTTTGCAGACGTGATGGCTGATTGATGTCCATGCCGCGTCGTCCGGTCACAAAATCGAAAACAGTTCGGCCAAGGAAATACGGCAAATTCCCGAACTTCGAGAGCGACAGGACATTGCGCGTTACATCGTTCAAGACACGGCGCGACATCTCGCGTTTCTTCGGGTTGTAGCCGTCTCGAAAATCAACGAGCAACATCGGAATTCGAGGATTGTCCAAGCCGTAGAGTGCGAGTGGTATCAACTCAACGGCTCTCGCGCCAGGAGCGTCTTTTTCAACCGGGCGGTTGTCTTGATCGAAGTAACGAGTTTCGACATAGCCGTCCCAATTCAGCAGTCGCTTGTCGCCCCACGGATTGGCGATGTTCAGGAATCGCCCTTGGTATTTCGTTCCTCTTAGTTTCAGTAGATCCGATTTTGCGACCCAAACGAGTGCGTGGGTGGCGCTGCCATCAGGCATCATCAACGGTTCGAAATGAAGCGAAGCAGCTTCCGCCTGCTGTCGCAACAACTCCCAATTGTGTCCGCGAGCGTCTTTGATAGCAGCTGACTGTCTCTCGTAGTATCGCTGGAGATTCGCGTCATCGACGATGCCGCCAAACATTTTGTCAGTTAGCATCAGTCGCGCCTGCATCTGCGCCATCTCGCTTTCGGAGAATTCCGAGTCGCCGCTTACAGCCTGATAAAGAGTCAGCACTGAAATCGCTCGGATGATATGCGATTTGCGGTAGTCGCTTACGTTACGACGATACGAACTCGTCGATGCTTTGATTGCGATGCTGTAGGGATCGAACAGTACGTTCTGAAGTGCTGCCCAAAAGATCTTGTCCCAGACGAGGCTCTCGGGTGCAGCAAAGTCGAATGCAGCCGGTGGCGGACCTGCCGAGACGTTCGACTTGTTTTCGATCCGTGAATAGAAGAAGGGAATTGCCGCAGCGACTCTTTGCTTGATTGTTGGTCGCGTGTAAGTGAGCGGCCAAATATATCGGAGTCGATCGTTGTCGGTGTTGTGATCGCCGAGGGTGTCTTTAAGAATCGAAACCAACGGCACCCACTGAGCTTCCTTTTCAGAGGGCACGCCGACCAGCTTGGCATGTACTGTGATCAGTTCGCCACCGCCTGCGACCTCGATTTTTTCGAGGCGCATGAACTGCGATGCGTCTGGAGATACTTCAGCGTTCGACTGCGGCGGAGCAGTCTGCTGGGCCTTGGCAATCGTCTGCGCCAGAGGGGAAATCAGGAGCAGGATCGAGAGACAAAAGGCTAGACGCGAGTTAAGTGTCGCGGGACTCTTCATCGCTTGCGTCAGAGAGCTTAAGCCGAGCAGGAGTTTCGGGCCACTTGAATATTTCCTCCTGCACTCCTCGTTTTTAGATCAGTCTGTTTACGCAAACACCTCGTTCTCTGTTCCTTACCGAGCAACATCCGTGCCTCAGGATCCGGAACACAATATACCAAAACTTTAAGTCAGTCTGATGCATTTAGATTCGGACTTATGACGGAATTCGAATTGAAACATGCCGAATTCCGATGCCCGACCTCTGCCGGACAGTTGCCGTTTATTTCGCTTGTGCGGTGGAAGTCTCTAAATCTTTGGCATCTCGTGGTGGTGGAGGTTGCCAGCCGTTACGTTCGAGGAGACTTAAGCCGTAACGAATTGGGACTGCGAAATTTGACGTCTGATTCTCAGTAAATACGGCAAAGTTCACACCGATCACACGGCCGGTTGGGCCAAACAGAGGGGCGCCTGATCCGCCCTCGCCGGTGCGTGCGTCGTAAGCAATGCGGCGAACGTCAAGGTCCGTGATGCTGCCTTGAGTCGTCGCTGGGTTGATGCGTCTGGTTTCGGCTAAATGGCCGAGAATCGCTTCCAATGATCCGTAGCGTTGCTGGATGTTCCGTGATTCTGCATCGTCGAGTATCGCGAGCAGTCGGTCAGGACCTGATGGATAACCCATCATCACGACCGTCTTACCGACTGCGACTGCATCTGGATCGGTTTCAAGGGGCAGCACTGAAATATTTTGTGGAATCTCTGTCGTATCGAGTAGACAGATTGCGAGATCGTCTCTCTGCGCCGCGGCTTTAAATTTCAAAGCGATCGGCTGGGGCACCTCGGGGAAGTAAGCAGTCAGTTTCTTTAGCCGCGGTTGGCCGCGAACACTATTACCAATACCCTGGGCTTTGTCGTCGGCTAGCCACGGCTGAACTATATGTCGATTGGTCATGACGTACCCGTTGCCGATGTGGAATCCGGTCCCGACGAATTCGAATTCGGCAATTGATCCGTTTCCTTCAGGCGTCAACGTTCCGGGTTCGCCGCTCTCGTTCGTTTGCGCTTGCGGGTTTCGTAGTGGTCGGCCAGTTCCTGCTTCGACGTAATAAAATGAACCGGCGATGAGACAAACGCCGCTGCCGTAGTCGCTGCGCAACTTCACCGCGAGCGAAAGACTGTCGCGGATCTCTCTGTTTGAACGACCAAGATCTGAAAGCTGGTCGTTGGTCTTCTTAACCTGGTCGCGCATCTGGCCCAACTGCGTGCGTTGGTCATCAATCAGACGTCGACTGCGCAGAACTTCCTTGTACATCGCGAACCCGATGTAGAGCACACCGCCGACGAGAAGAATTGCCATCGCGAGCGCGACCAATTTCGTGCTTGGTTTGATCTCGCGAACCAGCTCACGAGTGAACTCACGAAGAAAGACCTTGGCATCGTCTCGTCGTGCTGTGGCTGCAGACTCAATCGCCGCGGCTTCGATAAAGGGTGCGACGTGCGTTTCATGGGAGCCTTGCGGAATGACGGCGGGAAGGGCGCGCACGCGAAAGAACTGAAGCGACACTCCAGTGTGATCCAGATGGATCTCGTCACCATCTCGGATTTCATCTTCGACGCCGAGAGCCTCGCCGTTCTTAAGAGGTTCGAGGGACTTGACGAAGTCTGCGACGCGATACGAAGACCCGTACCGAGCTAGCTCAATTACGATGGAATTCGCTAGGTCTTTCGGTAGGCTGGAACTTCTTAGGCGCAGTTCGCAATCTTCAGTGGTACCGATGCGTATCCGGTCGTCCGTGAGGATTTCGGTGTGCCTGTCCTCGCCTGAGGAGATATGAATAACCAGGCCGCTAGCCATAAATCGACTGTCTTAAATCCTGCCCTTCTACTTCGAATGGGGTCAGGCGCTGCCGCCTGTGTGAGCATTCTACAATTAATTTTGACGAAACGGTTAACGACAAGTCGACGAGACAAAAAGGGCGCCAATGATCGGGCGCCCTTTTCAACAGCCAACATTGGTTGGCGGTCACTTTCTTGAAGTCTCGGCTTTCGGGCCGATGTACTTGTCGAACCATTCCAGGTTTGCCTTCATTGCCGCCAACAGCATCTTCGGTTCAGTTGGTCCATGCGGCTGGCGCGGCAGTACGAGCATTCGTGTCGGGACGCCTTTCACTTTTAGGGCGTTGTAGAAC
>JBKPMX010000123.1:0-43888 GCA_046765655.1 Acidobacteriota bacterium | reverse complement strand
TTCGCCAACTGCTTTCCCTTTTCGGTCAGCGAATAGAAGTCGTTTCCTTCCTCTCTTAAAACTCCTTCTCGAACGAGTCGTTCGACGATGTCGAAGACTGCGGTCCGTGCTTCAGGATCATTACCGCCTGCTTCAAACAGTTCATGCAGATCGAGCGAGTCTTTGCCCCAAACTGCAAAGCTTCGCAAGACATCTTTTGTAAGTTGATCCACGGTAAAGCCTGGGTGCTCAGGCGTCCTTGGTGCCGGCTTGGCCCATCCGGTCTACCATAGCGCGTACATCGGGCGGGACCGCGCGACCTTTGGCGTCGAGCAGTGGCGGTGTCTTAGCGGTTCCTGTTCGCCCGGGTAGAGCAGTAGCTCCCGAGGCTTGTGAACCCTCAACCGACTTTTTGAGAAATGGTATTGGAAGTTTGTTTTCAGATTTTAGATAGAACAGTGGATTGATGGCGAACGCCAGTGCCAGTACCAAACAAACCGTGATGATAAAGAGGTTGTCCGTTGTAAGCAGTTCGTTGGTCGTAACGATGACGAAAATGATCATGGCCAGAAAAGCGAGCGCGCCAATGATGCAGATAAGGTTCAGCAGTCTGGTTTCTTTGCTCATCGCGTAACTTGTGACCATATTCAGTGCTTCGCTTTACCGGCCGGCTTTCGTTTTTCTCCTACTTCTTCATAGCCACACCGCTCACATTGCCATACGGGAAACACGTCGTTTGGGTCTCCCGTTGATTGATACACCGCACGATCCGAAGGAATGATCTTGCCGCCACAACGAGGACACGCGCGTCCACGCGTGGTTCGCTTTTCGATGTCAATCTGGAGCTGGTTATCTTCCGCCATTAATCCTTTTCTGCCGGCTGATCAAGTTCAGCCTGGTTCCTGTGACGTCTCAAGACGATGAAGATCGAACAGAAAATGGTGACGGGTGGTAACAGCAGAACGAGCACACCGATATTGTAGCCCCGGATAAACTTCGCATCCCTGGTGCTGGATAGAACAGCTTTGCACATCGAGCACTGAGCCAAAGCTGCACCGCTGGACAACGAGAGCAGAACTAATCCGAACATTAAAGACACTAAACGTCGCATTACGGTTCCTCTGCTGCCGGCGCGACCGGTGGCGGCTCCTTGTGTTGATAGCGCAAGTTTGAGGAGCGGAAGCTGTCAGGGAAGAACACAAATAGAAGGATGATGCAGACAACAAGCATCGGCACAATGGTCAGTATTAAACTCAGTCGCTCGAATTTCAAGTGCATAAAATACGCGACAATCAGTGCTGCCTTGATAATCGACAGACCAAGAAGGATCGTGAGCATGATGTGGATGGCCATGGGTCTGTAAGCCAGGAAGATCTCCACGAGTGTCAACCCCACCAACCAAACCCAGATGGAAACGAATAGTTTGTTACTACCGGCAAAATGCTCTTCAGCGTGTGCGCTCATTCGAGGTTCCTCCGGAAAACTAACGAGCCAAATGTCCACCAACATCAACAGACATGATGTAGATCAACGGGAAGACAAACATCCATACGAGGTCGACGAAGTGCCAGTACAGTCCGCTGATCTCGACGTCTTCATGTTTCAGTTTCTTCACTCGTGCCGCCACTACGGACAGATAGATAGCGCCGGTAAAGACGTGGAACATGTGCAAGCCGGTGATGGTGAAGAAAGTGGCGCCGAATAATGGAGTCGGTGGTTTGCCATCTGGCCCAGTGAACACCTTTACCCAATGCTCAGGCAGGAAGAATGGCCGCATTCCTTCCTGAATCAGATGATTCCATTCAATTAAGTGGAGGATGATAAACGTGAGGCCGAACGCGATGGTCGCGAGGATCCATTTTCGCGCAGCCGCTTTGTCTCCGCGACTGGAAGCCGAAACACCGAACACCATCGTCAAGCTCGACGACAACAGACAGAAGGTCATCACTGAAGAAAAGACGATGCTCGGGTAGAACGGAAACGGCGTGGGCCAGTTATTTGAAGCGCGCAGGTAACTGTAACCGATAAGCAATGCGGAGAATGTTAGCGAGTCGGAAACGATGAACAACCACATTCCCAACTTACGATGTCCGACGCGATAAGGAAGGGCTCCACCGTTCCAGTCTGCAGCCGGAAAATGTATTGCACGTGCTTCAGTGCTCACTGTCACCTCCAGAAGAATAGGAGTAGGAATAGGTAGATCCAGAGAACGTCCATAAAGTGCCAGTAGATACCCACCGCATCGGCAGCTGCCTTGCGGCGATTATCGACCTTACCATCCAGCAAAAGCTTTCGCGCCCGCACGAGCAGATAAAGCAACGCAATCAATCCACCAAAAAGGTGAAGCGCGTGTGCAGCGCTCAATAAATAAAAGAACGAGCTGTGCGGGTTCGTCGCAAGGTATATCCCCTGTGCTCGCAAGTGACGCCAGGCGATCAATTGTGAGCCCAGGAATGCAATACCCAGCAACCCGGTGATCAGCAGCCACCGTGAATAGCCCGAGACTCTTGACGCTTTTAGGTTGCGCTTCGCGACTTCAAACGATCCGCTGCTAAGAACAATGATGGCGGTGCTCACAAGCAAGATTCGCGGCATTGTCAGCGGATACCAATCATTCGCCGAAGCCGCTCTGACGATGTACGCACTACTCAGTGCAGTAAACATCATCGCGATAGACGCAAGGGCGACCCACATTCCAATTCGGTAGCGATGCGAACGCGAATCCGGATCAAAAAACTCGTGACCGTTGCGTTTACCGTTGCCGTTTGGACCCGGAAATTTTGAACCGCCGCCCTTCCCTGTCTTTGTTACCGTCTTAGTGCTTGTGACCATTGTGGCCATTCCCGCTTGTCACCTCTGCTGTACTGTCAGCTTGCATCAGAAAGTCCTTTGGTGCACCGGGTACCGCAAACTCGTATGGTCCGCGATACACAGTGGGTAACACGCCGGCGAAATTGTCGTGTGGCGGCGGCGACGTTGTATTCCATTCGAGGGTTGTCGCCTCCCAGGGATTCTCGCCCGCCTTCTTGCCCTTGAACATGCTCCAGAACACGTTGAAGTAAAACAACAACTGCGTCGTAATTGTGATGATTGCCGCAACCGATACAAAAACCACGAGCGGATGCAGCTCCTTCAAAAACTCATATTCTGCAAATGATGAATATCTACGAGGCATGCCGACCAGACCCATTACGTGCATGGGAACGAAAATGCTGTATACGCCGACAAACGTAATCCAGAAATGAATCTGACCCAGCCGCTCGTTCATGAAGCGACCAAACATCTTCGGGAACCAAAAATACGTTGCAGCGAACATACCGAAGATCGAAGCCACACCCATGACGAGATGGAAGTGCGCCGGCACGATGTAGGTATCGTGCATCGCGAGGTCGAGTGAGCTCTGTCCCAGGATCAATCCAGTGATACCACCAGCGACGAACAGCGACACGAAGCCAAGCGCAAAGAGCATTGGCGTTGTGAAACGAATTCTTCCGCCCCACAGCGTGCCAATCCAGTTGAATGTCTTAACAGCTGATGGAACACCAATCGACAATGTCAAAACCGAGAACGCGATTGCCGAGTAGGGGCTCATGCCGCTGATGAACATGTGGTGGCCCCATACAAAGAAGCCGAGCAGTCCGATCGCAAAGATCGCAAATACCATCGCCCGATAACCGAAGACGGGTTTACGTGCGAAGGTTGCGAGGATATGCGAAGTCGCGCCCATGCCTGGAAGGATCGCGATGTAGACTTCCGGGTGTCCGAAAAACCAGAACAAGTGTTGCCAGAGGATCGGTGAACCGCCTGTGTGCAGAGGAAAGTTCGGATTACTTCCTGATAGAACTCCGCTAACGTACAGACCGCCAGGAATAAAGAAGCTCGTTCCTGCCGTGCGATCGAGCAACAACAAAATGCCGCCGCCGAGAAGCACGGGGAACGACAATAACGCCAGCACCGCCGTTGTAAACCACGCCCAGCAAGTGAGCGGCATACGCATGAGCGACATCCCGCGCGTGCGCATGTTCAATAGCGTCGTGATGAAGTTCAGCGCACCAAGTAATGAACCGACGCAGAAGATTGCGATGCTAATGATCCACAGGTTCATTCCCATGCCTTGCCCAGGACCAGCGATGGCCCCCAAAGCACTTAGCGGGGCATAACCAGTCCAACCACCGATTGGTCCGACCGTCGCATCTGAACCTGAGAGGAAGATGGCGGAAAGGATTACGATGAAGCCGACAAACGTTACCCAGAACGAAAGCATGTTCAGCACGGGGAACGCCATGTCTTCAGCGCCGATTTGAATCGGCAGGAAATAATTGCCGAATCCACCTTGCGGCGCCGTCGTGAGCACAAAGAACACCATGATGGTTCCGTGCATTGTCACGAGCGACAAATAGAATTCCGGATTCATTAAGCCGCCCGGCGCGCCACCGGGAAATAACGTCCCGAGAATTGAAATCTTCGTACCGGGCCATGAGAGATTTATGCGCATCAACAGCGACATCAGCATGCCGACGATCACTGCCGCCAGTGCCAGCATGATGTACTGAATTCCGATCACCTTGTGATCGATGCTGAAGATGTACTTGCGAATGAAGCCCGTCGGTGCCGGATGCCGATGCACTTCGTGAGTCGCTTCAGACATTTAATGTCTCCTTCTCGTCAACCTTCCTGCAAATCGAAGAACTTAATAACTCGGCGCTAGCGGAGTGTTGTTCAGCAGTTCCTGCAGCTTCGCTTGAAACTGCTCCTGCGGAAGCGCGCTGAGTGCTGTCAGCTGATCCTCAGGTAGAACGAGCATGTAGCTCTTCATCTTGAAATGATTTTGGCCACAGAGTTCGGCGCATGCGAGTTCATATTTGCCGACCTTGTTAACGGTGAAGTGCACTTTGATTTCCATGCCCGGTACCAGATCCTGTTTGAAGCGCAGCGGAGGAACCCAGAAGCTATGGATGACGTCCTTCGAGCGCAACTTCAATTCGATCGGCCGATTTACGGGGATCACCAAAGAGGTTACCGACGCGTCGTCTTTTGCATTCGGATCAGATTCATCAAGACCGATGAAGTTCACTGCAGAGTCGTCGATCAACGAGGGATCTGTGCGTCCGAAAACATTGTCCTTGCCCGGATAATGAAAGTTCCACTGAAACTGCTGCGCGACAACTTCAACTGAATAGGAGCCTGCGGGTGCATCGTGCAATCGAAGCGATGCCCAAACTCTCTGGCCCATCACACCGAGACTGATGAACACAACGGCAGTAATTACCGTCCAAATCACTTCGAGCCGGTTGCTCCCATGCGTATACAGGCCACGATCGTCTGCCCTGCCGGAATCACGGTACTTCCAGACCATCCAGCCGAGACCGATTTGCGCTGCCGTAAACGCGATGCCGACGATGATAATGGTCAGCATAAACTGGCGGTCGAGTGCAGGTGCGTGGTCTGAGATTGCCGGTGGCAACCACCACTTCTTGTTAAAAAAGATGGCGACTGACAGCAGAGTCAGGAGCCAGATAATAACCGCCAGAACTCGTCCCATCGGTTACATCTCCTTCGTTCTTCGACAAACTCGGGAGTTTGTCGCTCGAGATTAGTAAGCGTTACCGAACAGCACTACTTGTTGAGAACCATCAGTATGAACAGGAGCGGCAAATAAAGAACTGAAGCTAACAGCAGTCGCCGCGCCTGCTGTCGCGACATGGAGAATGCCGCGCGAATACTGCTGTAGAGAAATAACAATCCCAGGACAATGGCGCCGTAGAAATACACGCGTCCGGACATGCCGAGCACCGTCGGAAGCAAGCTCACCGGAATCAGCATCACTGTGTAGACGACAATCTGTTGAGCCGTGAGACGACCGTTTGGTTCCACCACCGGCAACATCAAAATGCCGGCGCGACTGTAGTCTTCGCGGTACATCCACGCGATCGCCAGGAAGTGAGGAAACTGCCAGAGAAACAAGATTGCAAATAATACGCCCGCCTCAATACTCATGTTGCCGCGAGCCGCGGTCCAACCAATCAGCGGTGGAACGGCGCCAGGAAATGCACCAACCAGTGTTGAGAGCGACGTTCGTGTTTTGAGTGGTGTGTAACCGAAAAGGTACCCCGCTATTACCGTCAAGCCGAGCCAGGCGCTCAAAGGATTCACAAGTAGTAGCAGATAGATTTCTGCGAGTACTGTCAGAGCGACGCCGAATGCGAGTGCTTCCCACGGCAAGAGTTTGCCTGCAGGTAGTGGTCGCGTAGACGTGCGTCTCATCAATCCATCGAGATCACGCTCGGCATACTGATTCAACGTTGCTATACCTGACGACAGGAGCCCAATGCCGACGAGCGCGCTCGCGAGTGCGCGATAGTTAATTGCACCTGTCGAAGCCATGGCGAAGCCAGCCGCTGAGGTTAGCATTATCAGAGACGTGATTCGTGGCTTTGTCAGCTCGACGTAAGCAGAGACTCTTTCGCGAAGCGACAACTGCTCGCTTTCAAGTTCATCGACAACGGCTGTTGGCAGCTTTATTGATTCTTCCATCAATTACTCACAACCCCTGGCGTCAAGTTCAACGCATGATCACGCGCTCGAATGACCCGAAATACTCGCAATGTCAAAACAATCGTTGTTGCGAATACGAGTGCCCCACACGCAACGTGCGCGACCGTTATTCCGATCATTGGATTCAACGGCTGGGGGTCGTTTGGCGATGCCAATCTGGTTAGATAGGCAGCGACGCCGAGAAACAGCTGAACAACGAGCAAACCGAGCGCGATTGACGCCGGGCGCGTTAAGAATGGCTCGCCTTTATATCTTCGCAATATCGTGGAGGCTGCACTAACCAGCATGATAGCGACAGCGACGGCTCCGCCAATGTGTGCGAGCACCAATTGGACCGGCAACTGCTGGTCCCAGGTTGCCGAATGTCGGAGTGTCGCTCCCAATATCAGTTGAAAAAAGATTGTGACCAGTGCTGCAGAGCAGAGATAACGAACTGGAATGCTGCCCTTCTCTTCCAAAGTGGCGGTGGCCTGTGTCCAGCTTCGCGAAGTAAAGACTGCAAGACTGACTGTTGTGCAAAAGAACAATTGGGCCAGCGTCGCGTGCGCGGACGAGACTGCAAGTGGCAACATCAGTTTCACTGTCAATCCACCGAGCAGGCCTTGAGCAACTACGGCTAGCAATCCAAAAACACCCAACCGTCTGACCCAGCGTCGTTCCTCTTTTGCAAACAGATAAACCGTCAAGACGATCGTCAACATGCCGACGGTCGTCGCGACCATGCGATGACCGTGTTCCCAAAACAGGTTACCAACCATCTTCGGAAACACCTGGCCGTTGGAGAGTGGCCAGTCGTTCGTCGCCAGGCCAGCGTCGTTACTCGTAACGAGCGCACCAGCGATGATTAAGAAAAACGTCGCGCAAGCGACGAGCAAAGCGAAACGATTTAAACCCCAGTTCATGTTAGCGAAGGGCAAAGGGCTAAGCGCTGGGACGGCCTGCGGCCCTTTGCACTTTGCCCTTTGCGACTAGTCAAATAATCCCTCAGTGTCGATGAATCAGCGGAAGCTCGAGCGCTGGCAGCATCTGTAACGAGCTGGGCTGCGTCTGTGCCGTTCCGGCTTCACCAAACGCAAAGTCCGCTTTTGCGCTGCCGCTGGCGGGCACAGTTACTTCCAAGGTCTTCTCTTGTCCAGCACCGCCCTCTTTCCACGCGACCACCGTGTATTTTCCTGCCGGCACACCAGAAATTGTGAAGGTACCGTCTTCAGCACTCACTGCGAAGAACGGCGTCTTCATCACGCCGATGTAAGCCTTCATCCAAGGATGCTGATTGCACTTCACTGGTACCAACACTTCAGCTCGTTGGAACGTCTTTTCGATTGGAGGCGCTCCATTAGGCTGACTCTGATTCCATTCAGGATTCACTTTCGGAGTCCAATGGATGTTGTGCTGAGTGGGATCACTGTTGGTGATCGTCAGCTTCTGGTTGGTCTGAATGCCGAGGATATGTGGCTTGTAGTGGCATCCATTCTGATCGAGCGTCACTGCGGTCGCGGGAGTTGACCAGCTGTAATCGGCCAGCTTGGTTCCGTCTGTAGTGGAGCCCTCTTTAATGTAGACGAAAACATTCGCGAGCTTGCCGTCCTTGACGACGGTATCTTCAGTTGAAAGGTTCGGATTCTTCTGCCCGCAGACTGCGTCAGCTGCGGTGTCGATCTTCTTAGGCGCGGGCGGCGTTCCATTGAATGAAACTACGCCTGTTACTGTGCCGGTTGCTCCACTATAAGTCTTACCGGCTGAGCCCGTGCCAGAATCGCCCGAGCCAGTTGCATTAGTGTCAGGACTCTTGCTGCATGCCAGGCTCATTAGCAAAGCAAACATGGCAACGGATGAGACAAGCCAGACTCTTGTCCGCTTATTCATAATCAATTCCTCCAAATTAAGATACTTGCTCGGAAACTTTAGCACGGAAGCAGCAGTAAAGCAGAACGCGGCTAGACGTCGTGCCAAAGCTAAACAGGGGCCAGGAAACTCTTCAAAGCCTGAGCTGCGCGCAGCCCAAGCGTCTCGGACTGCACAGCGCGACGATGATGCGAGATCAGTTTACGTTTCTTAGGTCGCGCGTGATGCTCAGCCTGCGCCGGAGCTGCGGTTGTTGGTACAGATGAAGATGCGGCGAGTAGTTGTCGCTGTTCATCTGCAGTCATCAGAAACATGTAACGAACGAGTAGACGGGCATGGTCGTCCTGATAGTCAGAGATATTCTGCGGCGGAGTGCTCATATTGATCACCCAGCGCTCTCCTTCATGCTTGAACAAGCCAGTCGGCATCGCAGTTCCCGGACTAATCTGCGCCGGATCCAGCAGCCAGCGATAGGTCCAATCGGGCTTTAAGCGTTCGCTCGCCAGCAGGAAGTTCGGAGCAATTGCTTTCGCGTCTCTTCCTGGATCTCCGGTGATATGACACTTCAAGCATGGCGTGCCTGACGTGAACATCGTTCTCGCTATCAGTCGCTCCTGCGCTGACAAAGGCTGCAACGGTTCACGAATGTACGGATCATTCTGACCGGACATGGCCATGAAGAAGCGAACCAAGGCCTGCAACTCGTTCGGCGAGAAATTGAACGTCGGCATGCGGAATTGGAGATACGGCCGTACGCCGTTTCGATCCAGACCCGGCTGTGCCTTTAATTTCCCACCAGTATTGTCGGATGGAGATGCTGATGGCGAAGCACTCGCCGTCGCCGGCACTGGTGACGCTTGCGCTGTCGCGACGAGCGCATTGATTTGTTGTGTCTGTTGTGGCGTCTTCTCGCCACTCAATGATGGGTCATGCAGGAACCGCAGCAGCCAATTTGGATCCACGCGAGCGCCTTCGCTCGTCAAGCGCGGCGGTAACAGATCTTTACCCTCCGGCGTTTGATAGAACGGCAGATCCATCACAATAGACCGTTGACCCACCTGCAGTTGATGACAGCCCATGCAGTTGTACTTCTTAACTACCCACCAACCGTTCTGGATATCCTGCCGGCGCTGATCCTGAGGGTTATAGAAAAGACCACTCTGGACGTTTGCGCCCTCACTGCCGACACTGCCGAGAAGGAACGTCGTCAGCGCGGTCCGCCATTCTTCCGTCAGGTACGGACGAGGCATCTTTAGCTTGTCCTTCGGATCTTTCTCTTTACCTTCGTCGTAGATTGACGGCTCAGTGATCTTGCGCTCGAAAAACCCTTTATGGTTGTACCAGGGTTTGTGCTGTTGCTGAGGATGGATCTTCAGCGGATCCTCGCCTTCCTGCGCTGGATGCGTGAGCAAGGCGAAGTCGAGACGCTCGATCGGTGTTGCCCCTTCGACTGTCAGTTCTTTACCAATGCGCTGCTCTTCTTCAAATCCAGCGATCTCATGACAGCCGGCACACCCGTATTGCTTTATGAGGCCGCGACCTTTCTCCTTCAAGCTCGCGTCATTCATGAATGATGCGTCCGGATAGCCCGGCGGCGTCGAAAGTGAAAACAGGTAGGTCGCAATGTCACGCGCATCCGTCTCTGACAGACGGAAGTTTGGCATCACGGTCATGTTTTGAACCTGAAGCTCCGCACCGTCATTCGGGCAACGGGAATGGAGTTCAGTGTCAAACTCGAAAGGCAGATTGTGCTTCGAATAATCTTCAGCCGTTAAGTCGCGCTTCTCTTTTGGACAGTACGGTGCATAGCGCTCGCGCGGGTTATGAATCCAGCGAACGATGTAATCGAAGTTTGCCTTCTCACCGACCTTCTGTAGATTGGCCGCGAATGTTCCGCCAATCTTGCTGTCCTCTTCGCCAATCGAGTGACACGCGAGACAGCCTCTTGATTCGAAAAGGACTTTTCCATGACCGGCATCGCCGCGCTGCTGCTCCGGCAACTTACCATTGAAGCTGTCTTGCCAGAGATATGCCGCGATTGCCTGGATCTGTTGTGCGGAATCGTTGTCGCTCATCTTCGGACGCCCTTCTTCCTGGTGCGATGAGAAGCGCCAGAACATGGGCATCTTGGTGCCTGGTCGAAACTTCCACGGGTCTTCAAGCCATACAGGAATCCATTCGGGCCGCAGTTTCAATCGGACATCCTTGAGATTTGGACCAACCTTCTTCTGATCCTGCATCAAATAGCGCGCTTGCACATTCAGTTGATCGACACGCGCAGCAAGAAGGCTACTCGCGACACGAAGGCTCTCAGCATGTGCTAGCAGACGCTTCGCGTCATCTTCGGAAGTTTTATCGTCGCCTGCCTTTGCCGTTTCTTCCCGAATCTGCTTTTCGTTTGCGGTAATTTGATCCTGAAGCTGGCCTATTGTCTGGCGTGTCCCGGCGAGCGCGTCAGTTTCTCGATCGAAACCTTCGTACCGATGGCAACCCATGCAGCCGCGCTGCATAAACAAGTCGCGACCAAGGTTGAGAGTGTCCGCACCCTGCGTCACCCGGTCTTTCGCGTGACATTGTTGACAGCCCGCCTGAGTATTTTCTTTCTCGAACATGGGCCAGAGCCAGAACCGATGCCGGCCGTGACCTTTTTCTTCGCTTGTTGTTGCGCGACCGTTGCCCCAGTGGCAGCTCGCGCAACCAAACTTGTCAACCTTATGGATTTCAAGGAGCTCTCGATTGGGGTGGCTCACGAACGCTCGTGCCAGCGCATCCGGATTCTTACCTGGACCACCGGGCGCCATATCTGACGCATTAATATTTAGTGGAGACGTAGCGTTGAGGTGACAAACCTGGCAGCGGTCGACCAGCTGGTACTGCATCACGCTTACCTGGTGACCAAGGATCGAATAGTCAAACGAGTCGAGCGCGCCCTTGGCGCTGGTGATCTGAGTCGGACTCCAGCCGATCAACTGGTTCTTCAGATAGTCGTCGCGCTTCTTCTTTGCTTCCTGCGAAGGTTTGAGCAAGTCGGCTTTCTGGCCCAACTTGAGTGCTTTCTCATCTCGCAGATCGTTGTACGTCTTCTCGAGCGTCGCATAATTCATCCGCACGACCTGCGTTCGCGACGGATTCTCATCAGTCGGCATGTCGACTGAGACAATTTCGTTCTTCTTCTTTGCCGCTTGCTGCCTGTACCGATCCTTTGCTCCGCCGTGCGCCGTTTCAACGTTGTAGTTGATAACCGTCAGTTTCCCGCGCTGATTCTGGAAAGGCTCCGTTACCGCTGCCAACTTAGCCTGCACGCGGGTTACTTCGGCTGTCAGTTGATCCACTTGCGGCTTAACCTGGGCCTCCGCAGCCTTTGCTTCTTCATCGAGCGCCTGGTACTCAGGAGACTCTTTGATCTCCTTCTCGCTGACTCCTGCTTTCGACCTGATGCTGTCGAGATATCGACCGTAGCGTGCAACGTATTCCTTCTGAATTCCCTTCCACGGACGCTGACCAAACGCCTCGTCATAGAGCGCCCAGGCCAATGATGCGGTGAGCAGAAGTGCGCAGATCAACATAAGACCGCTCGTAGAGCGGCTCACAATTGGATCTTGCGCTGGAACGTCAGGTCTTTTTACCAGCGATTCTCCGGGCCCTGGCACATCAGCCACTATCGTTGTTCCTCCGCACCACTCATATATTGAAGAAAGGCGTCACCCAAACGTACTTGATCGTGAAAGCTAGTCGAAGAAATAGCTTGACCGGTAAAGCGAGTAAGACACTGACCGCGAAAAACTGAAATGTCAGATATTGAAGAAGACTGGTCCTGGCGAGGAGCTTCTGCTCAAACTCGTCCTTTGGAAACAGTCGCAGCGGTCTAAATGAAATACGCTTGAAGTCGACTTGCATTAGCCAGTGAAAAAACAGCGCTCCAACGAGATAAAACCCCCCGACCACCAGGGCGCCGAAAATCATTTTTCCAGCCGTGCTTTGAAGCACGATTCCGAGATGAAGCGCCTTGCCTATAGTGCTCGTGGCAATCAGATCGTGGAGATCGATGTTCTTATCAAAAACGACTGCGTTATGGTCCCACGTCTGTCCCGGCCAGAACCAGATCCAACCCGGCCCACGAATGAAGGTGCCAATGAAGATCAGAAGGATCCACATCAGGAAGCCCCAACCAAACATCATGATCGAGAAGCGTCGTTGGCGAAGCGTGTAATATCCATTGCCCAGCGGATTTGAATCGACGTAAGGAAATACCATCAGGCCGATCATGATGATGCTAGGCATCACTACGCCGGCAATCCACGGATCAAAGTAAACCAGCATCTCCTGCAGCCCGAGGAAGTACCACGGGGCCTTGGACGGGTTCATCGTCAAGTTTGGGTTCGACGGCTCTTCCAGCGGCGCATTGAGCAATATCGACCAAACAAACAAGATTACGGTGACGATTAATGTGACGAGAAACTCGATACGCACAAGGTATGGCCAAACATGTATTTCCCGCGCCCAGCCTGGCCGCCAGGGTTCTACTTTTCGATGGTGTGCCTTCGCCAGTGTTGGATTCGACTCCAACTCCTGAATCAACCGATCATTTGCAACCGACTGTCTGACTCCCATCCAGGTGAAGATAGGAACCAGGAAGAGCATGGCAACGATCGGAATATTGTCCGGAGCAGAAGCGATGGACCAAAGCTGGTGCCAATCCTGAACCATAAACGCGACTAACGCGATCAGCACTACAACGAGTGCCAGCCAGGTCCATTTGTTCATGAATCGTTTCATATTCGTTTCTGGAGTGCGGTGACCTGTCACCGCTATAAGAAAGCGCCGACAGGTCGGCGCACTCCAAAATTAACCCGTTTTCTTCTTAACTGCCTTCATCTCCGACTCGAGCATCACAGGCGCCGGACCTGATATACCTCCATCTTTTCTGATTCGCCAGAAGTGGACGGCCATGAATATTGATGCGACAAGAGGGATTCCTATGCAGTGCCAGATGTATGAACGCAGTAATGCATTCGCATCGACGATCGACCCTCCGAGAAGTCCGAAGCGAACGTCGTTGTAGGCAGTCAAGCCCAACTGCGGTCCGAAAGGTCCTTCGTGGCCGAGCATCGGAGTGGCGCGCGCCATGTTTGTTCCGACTGTGACTGCCCAGAAGCCGAGCTGATCATCCGGCAATAGGTAACCGGTGAACGACAGCAGCAGCGTCAGCACAAGCAGCACCACGCCCACGCACCAGTTAAACTCGCGTGGTCGTTTGTATGAACCCGTAAGTACCACGCGAAACATGTGCAGCCACGTGGTAATCACCATCAGGTGCGCCGCCCAACGATGCATGTTTCGCAGTAGTTTCCCAAACGGCACGTCGTGTTCGAGATAGAGAATGTCGCGAAATGCGTCGCCCTTTGTTGGGTGGTAATAGAACATCAAAAGGACGCCTGTGAACGTCAGCACAATGAACAGGTAGAAAGTGATGCCACCCATTCCCCAGGTAAACGGATAACGAACGGCGTCGCGATTGATTTTTGCTGGATGCAGATGGAGAAAGACATTGGAAAGAATCGAAAGGGAACGATTACGCGGATCCGAACGATCGTGAGAAACGCGGAAGATCGACTTCCACAGTTGCGTGTCCTGCGGATCCTTGTAAGTCTTCGCTTCTTCAACCGCACGGCCTTTGAGCGAAGTGCTGCCTTCGCGCATCCGCGCGAGCCAGCTCTTTGGCTTCTCCTCACCGGTCGTTAGTTGCTTTGGGTCTTTCTCTTCGGAACCTTCAGCCACCAGAACCTCTCGTTCATCTAAACTTGAATGTATGAATGCTCGTCGTCGAATCCACCCTTCGGATACTCGTACAACTTCGAGATGTCGACGACAATCTGTCCTTCTGCATCGAGCGATACATTCGCGCGATCCATTGGTCGCGGCGCTGGGCCTTCGAAATTTATGCCTTCACTGTCGTAGCCACTGCCATGGCACGGACACTTGAACTTGTTCTCGCTCGCCTTCCAGTCAGGCGTGCATCCCAGATGAGTGCAGCGAGCGTAAATCACAAACAGTCGATCGGATGTTCTGGTCACCCAGATGCGATATTGCTGTTGCCACTTAGTATCGACTCCCAATGCGTAGTCTGACGGTACGCCGATCCTAAACACGCTCGAGGGTTCAAAAATCGACCGCGGCAGAAAGAAGCGCAGGAACATCAGGAAGTCGATAAGCAGAAAACTGCCGATCGACGACCAGACGATCCAGCGTCGCATTTTGTTTACTTTGGAATCGGGAGTGCTTTCGACTAAAGCAGCTGGAGCCGTCGGTTTGGCTGATGCTGATACGTCTGCAGGCTTCGCGGCCGGCGGCATTCGCGCAGCCCCTCCCGGAGTGGCTGGTGAGCCACTTCGGAGAGCGTTGACTGTAGGTGCGTCAGTGGATAGATCCTTATTCTGACTATCCAAATCGAATCTCCGTTATGCCAGGGTGGTCGGGATGGTCCGTGCACACTTCAACGGCGATCGAGAGTGCAAACTATACAATCCCCCGTCGACAGGGATCGCTCTCTGCGCAATGCCACGGACTGTTTGCTTTACCATGAAGAGCGGTGCCGGCTAAAACAATCAATATAATGGTGCCAGCGCGCTATTTATACCTAATTTTCCAATTCTGTGGCAAGAAGTTATTACACAGGCTGTAGACAGCGAGTCCAATCGGAGAAAGCAGTTTGAAATCAAAAGCTCAAGTTGTGATTTACTCAAAGCCGCGTTGTCATCTGTGCGAGGAGGCGAAGGCGTCAATCCGCGCAGCTGGATGTGACGACAAGTTCACCCTCATTGAGATCAATATTGAGACAGATCCGGAGTTGATGGCGAAATATCGATACGATATTCCGGTGATTGCGATTGATGGAGTGGATACATTTATGCACCGGGTGAGTCCGGCGGAGTTTAGGGCAAGAATGTTAGGACGCCTTCGGTAAGGGAATGCGCAACGGACGTTACCTCGATCACTCATGCCCATTAGGACCGATCGAGGTCATGAAATCGCAGTAAGGAAAGGCGGTTCACCCGCTAAACGGCATAGCCACTCAACCAGCAGTAACAAGGTCAACGTACATAACATCAATCACTCAATTCCATTGAGGATTGAAGCTACTAAGGATGCAGGTAAGGAAGGGCGGTTCACCCCCGCTCAAGTTGCATGATCACTCAACCAGCACTGCTAAAGTCAATTAGCTTGATTGGTGCTAATGAAGGTTGAGTGATGAACGTTATGTGCCCTCTTGTTCGTGGTCGTTGAGTGGTTATAGATCTCAGCGGGGGTAAACCGCCCTACTGCAATTTAATTAGCTTGAGTAATTCCGATGAAGATTGAGTGATTAATGTTATGTACGTTGAGTTGCTTCTGCTGTGAGTCCAACGTTAGACGCTACGGTCGGGAAATTGAGTGAGATCGATAATTCTTCAATCGTTTCAAAAAGCCGCTCTCTCTCGCGCTCGTCATTCGATTGACGATACGACAGAAGCATTTCTTTGAGGGTCGTCATCTCCTTATACAAACCCGCGTTCTCAATCGGCGGTGTTAAGTAAGAAATGAGCTCGGCGTATGAACGACGCTTGGCGATCGATCCTTCTGAAGGATTGTTCACGCTGTAGAGATAAAGGTTCGGTAACTCGTCAATCAAGCGATCGGGCCAGCAATCAGACGAGAGACCGATTTGTTTGCCCGGCATGAATTCCAGCGCTCCGTGCGTGCCGACGTGGATCACTGCATCAACGTTGAGGACCTTTGAAATATATATATAAAAGGACGCGAACCCATGATGCGGTGCGCCGCCACGGGCCATCATCATTCGCATCGGATCGCCCTCGAACCCGAACGTGGGCTGCACGCCGACAAAAATATTTCCGAGTGTGAGTCCTTGAATCAGCACCTCGCCGCCCAAGGAATTGATATTCCCGGGAAACGGCCCCCACTCGTTTTCAATCTCCTTTATATAAGGACACAGCCGCAGGTATTCCTTTTCTGTCATCCGGTAATCGACGTTTACCTGTGATCCGAACTGGTCCGCGTTGCCTGATAGCAGGCGATCCCGGAGCTCGTCAGGAGAGTTCGGCACCTCAACTGTGTAGCCCTCGGATTTGAGTCGCTTGAGTGAATCCCAAAGACTGGGGAACACGTCGAGGTCTGCTGCGGTCCCTATGTTTCCTTTGTTCGGCGGGAAACAAAACAACGTGAATGCCAATTTGATTTGATCGCGCGGCGCCATTCGCAATCGATTCCAGCGATTCAGGCGACGAGCCAAACGAAGACTTCTATCCGGCAGAGGTTCTGGTTCTCTGCCCTGTTCGCTGATCCCGCCATAAATAAAGGGCTCGGTCGCGCCATCGATTTCAGGAATCGCGATCTGCATGCCTGCCTGAACCGGATTCAAACCAGTCTGGGAATCTTGCCAGGCCTCTATCGTCTGCGTATCAAGACTCACCGCGGATCGATAGGGAATATTCAACTCCTTAAGAAACTGCGATGCTGCAGCACTATCGTTCATCGCTGGACCACCGACAAAGCTGAAGCCTGTTAGCGATACGATTTGTGAGACATTGGCTTTTAGTGTTTCCCCTTTGGACTTCCCGTTTTGGACAAAAAACTTGCTCACCGCTTCCCGGTTATCCATCAATGTCGCTATGGCGGGGATAACGGCGAGTCCTTCGTTTTCGATGGCCTTAATTAATTCGTCGTAGTGACGACTTGTCTTGCTGATGACTTGTGGCCGCATTAAGAGCAAGCCGATCGTTGATGATGCGTCTGAGCGTTTTGTGCTTAAGACTTTGTGTTTTGCTCGATAACGCGTGTACCACTTTTCATAATCTTTGAGTGACTCAAACAGATTACTCGCGTCAGGATGATAGATAGCGACAGTCGGCATAGATTCCGGCTGGGGAATTCGTAGTTTTTCAAGTGAGCCGCCGCCGTAATGCTTCAGCGCGTAGAGCAGCATCGATTCGATGTTCTGTGGAGTCGGCTGGAGGAAGTAACAGAACAAGTAGAGGTAGTGTTTCGCGTCAGTGAACGCGCCTGTTGTCGGCACAAGTCGAAGAATTTGCGGCAGACGATCGACCAATTTCAAGTACTTGCCATGAGAATGGGTCTTTTGTTTATCGCTGCGCGTTTGTTTTCCCATCCAAGATGCTGCGGCAGCGAGGGCGCTCATCGCCTTGATCGAGCGTGGGCTGGATCCGTTTTCACCCGAGCCCGTGAGCGTTCTGACATCTAAGCGTCCGAGACGCGTGCGCCTCATGAGGTCAGGCATGCAGTTGATTACTACTACAGCGTTATGTTTTGCCTTGTATGTTTCGAGTGCTTTGAGAAGTCGGGCAGCGTTCTCGCCATCCATCACGTGAATGACAAAGACGATAGTCGCCTCCGCGAGATCGCGTTCCACAGTCTCCCATTCGAGATCACTCAATGGTGAGCCAAAATTGTGAGCTGCAACCTGGAAATCGAGTCTGTACGCACGATTAATCTCGCGCTCCGCCTTTTTTAGCGGACCGAGTAAGCTGGAACCGACATAAAGAACGGTTATCTTCATCATTCAATTCAGTGGTACGCAGTCAGTATCCGCGGTAGCGGATGCGTAGCTGGTCCAACGCGTCAACAACGCCCAACTTTCGCACCCATCCGCTACCGCGGACGGTACTGACTGTGTACCCCCTGCGTAGAAGTCGACATCAAACAACGCCTTCCAATTGATCTTCCAGGTTCCGGCTTACGTCTCTTAGCCGTTCGAGCACCGACTCATCAGCCTCCCAGTAGCCTCGGCCGTTCGCTTCGAGCAGACGCTGCACAAGTGAATGAACTGAATGCGGATTGAGGCTCCGGAGGCGTTCGAGCATCGCTTCATCCAGCAGAAACGTCGTCGCGACTTCAGAATAGATCCAATCATCAACCGCATCCGCAGTTGCGCTCCACCCGAAAGTATTCGAGACATGGTTCTCGATTTCAGCCACACCGCGGAATCCGTGCTTCAGCATTCCTTCGTACCATTTCGGGTTCAGAGTCTTCGCACGCGATTCGAGTCTTACCGTTTCCTCGAGAGAACGAATCTTCACATCGCGCGACAACGAGTCAGACAAATAGATCGCGGGCTTCGCCTCGGCGCGTTTCTCGACGGCCTTCGAGACACCGCCAAGGTATTCGAAATAGTGGTCGACATCAGTTAATCCGATCTCGAATGTGTCGATGTTCTGATACGTGGCTTGAACTCGGGCGAGCGCACGGTCCATTGCCCTTCGAGCTTCGCGGCCTTCAATCGCACGACCCTTTGAATCACGCCCGTACGCGAAGCATTTCCGAACGACGAATAAATCTCCGAGAGTGTCTTCGCTTTCCCACTGCGAATCCATCACCATGAAGTTCACGTTTGTCCCGTAATTGCCCGGCGCATTCGAAAAGACGCGCACAGCTGCGTCGTCCAATTCACAGTGCTCCGCTGCGATCTGTTCCATGACGTGTTTGCGGACGTAGTTCAGATCGTGCGGCTCATCAAGATGGGCGACAAGGCGGACCGCCTTATCCAGTAGCTGGACCGTTGGACTAAACAGATCTCGAAAGATTCCTGAGATCGTCATGACGACGTCAATGCGTGGTCGGCCGAGTTCTGCAAGCGATATTGGTTCAACCTGGGTGACACGATTCAGCGCATCTCTGACTGGCCGCACGCCGAGCAACCAAAGCGCCTGCGCGACTCCATCGCCCTGCGTTTTGATGTTATCGAGTCCCCACAGAACAAGCGCCATCGATTGCGGATACGCGCCGTGTTCTTTCCGAAATCGCTCGAGCAGGCTATCGGCTACTACCTTGCTTCGGGCAAACGATGCTGGTGACGGTATTGAATAAGGATTAATTGCATGCGTGTTTCTACCCGTCGGAAGGATTGAAGGATTCTGAACAAGGTCTGCGCCTGGACCAGGTTCAATGAATTCGCCGCGCAATGCGCGCACAAGAGATTCGAGTTCGTTATTGGTTTTTAGTTTCTCTAAAACGTCTTTCAAAAGCGCAAACACTCTGGCGGATTCTCCACGCGGCACATTCGCTTTGTCGTCGAGAAAGGTTTCTGCCGCATCTTCACCCTTCGCGACAAAGATGTGCATCGCCTCATGAACCAACGAGTCAACTCGTTCGCGATCGTTGACCGCAAGATCGGCGAAGGAACCACCCCGTTGAAGCAGTTCCAGACTCTCGGCGACTAAATCAGTAATCGCTCGTGCGCCTGACTCAGGCCTGTCGAATGATGCAATCAAGCGAAGCAGATCGGCTTTCTCCTCACCCTGCGACGGTCTCCCAAAAACATGCAGACCAGTAGGTATCAACCGCTGCTCAATCTCAAGCAATTGCTCATAGAGGTCGAGCACACGCTTGTCGCGTCCTTCGCGATTAAGTTTTGATTCAGGCATTTCGAATTTCAGTGAAGTGGATTCTGCTACTCTTGCTCCGTTGATTCTTATTACTCAAAGCTTCTGGTTGCCCAACCCTCGACGCGGCTTTGCCGTTTGATGTGAGGCGCGGTCTGTGCCGCGCCGCTGATGGGCGACACTTCCGCGCTAGGCCCTCGTTCGTCCTATTGCTCAACCCAACTGAGGCAGAGCTCGAACCAGGGCATAGCCCGTCATTAAGAAGCTCCTTCCGGGGGGCAAAGCCGCTGCCTCACATCGGGCGGCAAAGCCGAACCTTACTCAAGTCTCCGACACATTGATCAGTTGCGCCTTAACTAACTGCGCGAGACGTTTTGGGTCATCAGTCATCTCAAACTTGCGCTGGGTATTTGCCACGACAACGGTCGCCCCAAGCTTTCGAAACCGATTACCAAGCTCTTTTAACTCGTCAGCGATGACCGCGTTTCGATCAAGCGAGGACGATGGCTTGAGCGAAACATTCGCACGTCCGTCGGTGAACACGATAACTGACTTCTGCGCTGCCTCATGCGCGGCGTGTTCAAGCACATCCAAACTGCAGAGAAGTCCCGCCGAGAGCGGCGTGCTGCCGCCAACGACGAGTGACTCGAGGGCACGCCGAGCGCGCAGAATACTTCGTGATGGTGGAAGTGCGACCGCAGCGCTTTCACCACGAAACGTGACAATGGCGACACTATCCCGATTCACGTACGACTGCCGCAATAGATCGAGTATCGCCCGCTTCGCAATCTCAATTCGGTGGCGAGCCATGCTGCCGGAGGCGTCGACTAGAAAAACAAAGAGCGTTCCTTGTTTTCGAGAGAACAGCTTATAGCGAACTGATTCAGAAGATCGCTGCATCATGAGCATCGCACGAATAGTCGCAGCCACGGCAATTCGCTTTGTCGCCGTCGCATAACTAACAGAGCGCACATGTCGACCCGAATATTCGCTAGTCTGTCGTCTCTTTTTCCCGGACGACTTTTTTTCAACGCCGAAGCGGGTGCTCGTTGGTTTGACATCGGGAAGGCGCATTTTGATCGCCGCTTTGGCAGACGGCGTCGGCTCGACTAAGGAAGAGTTTCCGTTTCCCGATTGCGACTGAGCTCGACGGGTGTCAGCAGCGTTCGCTGACGTTTTGTGCGACGCCTTGGGAGTTAGCTCATCTAGAGCCTGCTCGATTCGTTGAGTTGTTGCTCCATCCTCAAAAGCGTTTTGACGAACGCGATGACGCAAAGCCATTGGCGCAACTCGTTTCAAATCGTCTTGAGTCACTTTCGAGCGACCATCGAAGGCAGCATAGGCCCGAGCCGCACGCACGAGTGTCAATTCACCGCGGTGTCCTTCAATTCCCAATTCAGCACACAACTGCGCCGCATTGAGTAGCAACGACCGGTTCAATTTTGTCTTTGATAAACCTCTACGTGCGCGAAGGATCCTTGCACCGATCTCCTGCTGCTGATCGTAGAAGCGATTATTGAACGCAACCGGATCTCTGTCGAAAGCGTCGCGGAGTTCGACAACCGCTACTCTTCTCTCGGGATCAGCTTCAGTCTTTACTTCTGGATGTAGACCAAATCGATCGAGCAATTGCGGTCGCAGTTCACCTTCCTCCGGGTTACCTGAGCCAATCAAAACAAATTCGGAGGGATGCTCAACAGAAACACCTTCCCGCTCGACTCTATTCACTCCGCTTGCCGCAACATCCAGCAATAGATCGACAAGGTGATCTTCGAGCAGGTTCACTTCGTCAATGTAAAGAAAGCCGCGATTCGCGCGGGCAAGTAATCCAGGCTCAAGAACGGGCACACCATCCTTGAGTACCCTTTCCAGCTTGATCGAACCACAAACGCGATCCTCGGTCGCGCCAAGTGGAAGCTCCACAACTTCAACTCTGCGCACGTGCGACGAAAGTTTTGCTCCTCCTTGCGCGCGGTCAGCGCATGCATCACACGGTTCTTTGGGATCGCATCGGTACACGCAATCAGCGACGACAGATATCGCAGGAAGCAGCGCGCTCAGCCCGCGCACCGCCGTAGACTTCGCAGTGCCCCGATGCCCCATTAGCAGCACGCCACCGATGGACGGGTCAATCGCATTCAGTATCAACGCAAGCTTCATATCATCCTGGCCGAAGATGGCCACGAACGGATACGTACGGCTGATACGTTTGCTTGATAATCCTGGAGCCTTGGATTTGTCTCCGGAGGGATGCTGCTTCATCGCTGAAGATCTTTTATCTGAAAGCCCAACATCCGGCAAGCGTAGGCTAGTGGTGAAGGAGACTTTTTTCTTGACTTCATTTTCGGCTTGGCTTAGAGTGCCCCCGCACTCCCGGTCTAGAAATAAGCCCAGCATTCGAATTCGCTTTTGCAGGACAGGAATTAGTGTCCCGCTCTCTCTCACAACTGAGGGACTTTTTCCCCTTAGTTCTCTTCTTACTGTGAGAGGAATCTTCACTCTTGTCTCACGACTAAGAGCTGCCTCCCATTTAACTGAGCGTTTCCTTTCAATCAGTTTTCAACTCAGAGCAGAACCGCGCAATCTGCCGACGGGCAAATTGTCAGTTTTGTACGGACCCTTCGCGTTTCGTAGCTCCTAGGAGGTGAAATCAAATGAGGAGAGTTTTGCAGGTCTTAGCTTTACTCTTGTTCGCGGCGGCGCTCGCGGTGCCACTCAGCATGCCGAACTCCGCCGAAAGCCAATCCATAACCGAAGCTTTGACTACGGATATGGACGCCAAGACTGATGACCTTTTCAACGGCTTCGGTGCCAGAGGCACACCAATCGATGAGTGCGTCGCTGAGCCCGTAGCTCCCACCGCCAGAGGTAACGGTCGCTTTGAAGATAACCTCTTTATCTTCAGCGAACGTGAAACGATTGCTGACGGCCTTGGGCCAACGTACAACGACGTGGCCTGCGTTTCATGTCACCAATCAGTTGATGTGGGTGCCTTCAGCCAGGCAATGGAGTTTCGTGCGGGTCACATCACGAATGGTCAGTTTGTCGATGCTCCGGGCGGGCAGTTGGTCCACGCACGTGGAACTGACTCGGATATCGTCGAACACATTTCCACTGCTGAAACAGTCAAAGCATTCCGTATCACCACCAGCGCTCTCGGCGATGGATTCGTAGAGTGCATCGCCAACCAAACATTACAGAATAACGTGGCAGCTCAACCGGCAGGTCAGCAAGGTACGCTCACAGCAGTGCCGGTAGTTGAGGCCAACAACACGCTGCGCATCGGCCGCTTCGGTTGGAAGTCACAGCACGCAAGTCTCCAGTCATTCGCAGGTGACGCCTATCTCAACGAGATGGGTATCACAAATCCATTCGATGGTGGCGGTGGAACCTCAGAGAATCCCTGCAGTACTGCTGAGGGTGTAAGGAACTGCACTGGCGCTCCATTCGATCCGGTTGCTGATCCTGAAGACGACGGTGATGACGTGTTGGCGTTTGCCGATTTCATGGCAGCGACTCGTGCACCGGGCCGGCAGAATCCAATTCCTGCTGCGGCAACACGTGGGGATTCGTTATTCAATGCAGTTGGCTGCGCTGTTTGCCACACACGTACTTTCACCACTGCGTCGCCCGGCACAGTGATTAATGGTGGAGCATTTGTGGTGCCGGCAGCTCTCGGAAATAAGATCATTCACCCGTTCAGCGATTTTGCGCTGCACAACATCGGAACTGGTGACGGCATCGTCCAGAATGCAGGGCAGGGCTCGGCGAACCAGATGCGCACGGCGCCACTCTGGGGAATTCGCGGTCGCAACCGGCTCATGCATGAAGGCCTGAACATCACCATTTTCGATTCAATCCAACTACACGCAGGTCAGGCTACTGCTGCCCGTAACAACTTCAACGCGCTTACGGCAGCACAGCGAAATGACCTGATTGCCTTCGTCTTGTCGTTGTAGCTTTAAGCAGCGAAGGATGACTGATCATTGAGCTCGCCGGTATCTTCATCTCCGGCGAGCTCAATGGCCGACAAATTCACCGTTGTTAATTTTTGAGTGTGGATTTTTGATTGAACGTTTGATCGAGTAAAGCCTGGCTCAAATCATCAATCTTCAATCAACAATCAACAATCTCAGGGGGCCCAGGCAATGAACCTCGTTCGTTACCAACACAGGATTCAATTAACTCTAGTTTTGATCAGTTGTTGTCTATTTGTTTGTTCTTGTAGCAAGACAAAAGCACCAGTCGTGGAGGCCGTGCCCGCATATCAACCACCGCCACCGCCTATTGTTCAAGTACCAACCGTAGTTCCCGCTAAACAAAACGAAGTGGAAGAAGCGCTAAACAGAGTGTTCAAAGGCGCCGCTTTGTTGGACCAATCAGTAAAGCCAGCATTCTATGCTGGTGACTTTAATGGAGACGCGGTCCAGGACATTGCGATCGCCGTCAAGCCCGCGCCCGGTAAAATCGAAACTCTGAATGAAGAATATCCTGCATGGTTGCTTAGAGATCCCTTCGCCTCGGAAGAGACGCGTTCAGCCTCGCTGCGTGTCTCCGAAAACGAATCCCTGCTCGCGATCATTCATGGCTACGGCGCCAACGATTGGCGTGATCCGCAAGCGACTCAAACCTTTCTGTTGAAGAATGTCGTTGGCTCTGACCTGGAGGTTCGCGTCGGCACAGACTTCGTCAAAGAAAATCGCGGCAAGAAGATGCCGCCCATTAGAGGTGATGTCATTGGACAGATGCTTCGTGGAAACAGGGGTTACATCTACTTCGCAGCAGCAACCTATCGCTGGTTTGATCCTGCGCACTATAGCGGTGAACAACCTCATGGCGCATTCCATGGAGCAATGAGGAAATCGTAAGCCTATTCAAGGAGGCCCAGAGTAATAATCATGATTCTGAACAGAACATCTCGCCGATCGCTCATAATGCTGTTGAGCTGCGTTGCTTTCTGCTATCAGGGTGCTCAGATCGTTGCACAAGCGCCGGCCAAGACAGCTGGTGTAGCTTTTATGACCGTCGAGGAACTTAAGAACAAACTGACCGCTAACGAGCCTGTGGTCGTAATCGACGTACGCGCCACTGACACCTATGCAAACAGCGACAAGAAGATCAAAGGCGCCGTTCACCTGAAAGTGCGCAAGATAACGCAGCGCCTGAATTTTCCCCCACTGAAGGATGTTCCTCGCGATCGAACTGTCGTTACTTACTGTTCTTGCCCGGCGGACGAATCGGCCATTGCCGCTGCCCGGATCTTTTTGGAGAATGGTTTCAAAGACGTACGAGCGCTGAAGGGTGGTTGGCGTGAATGGGTCAAGATTAGCGGCCCGACCGAAGCCAAACCGCGTGGCATGTGACACGGTGATAAATCGTGACCGCTGCCAAAAGTCTTTGCGGCCATGCGTTTCCGCATAAAGTTCAATACAATGACGCACCAGCACTGGAATAGGACGGAGGCAAGCGACTATCCTAGAGGTTATCCAATTGGGCTGCGTGCGGGGAGATCGCCGGCTCTTTAGTGGTCTCAATTTCTCGCTGACACCCGGCACATTCGTCCAACTCACCGGACCAAATGGAAGCGGCAAGACCAGTTTACTTAGAATCCTTTGCGGGTTGCTGGCGCCGGCGGAAGGTGAAGTGCGATGGCAAGGTGCGAACATTCGCGCTCTCGGTGAGGAATATTTCACGGCGGCGACGTATCTTGGGCATCGACACGGTATCAAAGATGAGTTGAGTGGTGTAGAGAATTTACGCATCTCTAACGCGCTGAATGGCGTTGAAATAAGTGAAGAGCGAGCGACCACCGTGTTAGGCACGATGGGTTTGGCAGGTCGCGAACATCTTCCGGCACGTCTCTTGTCAGAAGGCCAAAGGCGTAGGGTCGCGCTTGCGCGACTTATTGTTTGTGGAACAACTCTTTGGTTACTGGATGAAGTGCTTACATCGCTTGATAAGGCAGCAGTCGGTTTAATCAGATCTTTGATAGAGGAGCATCTGGCAAACGGCGGGATCGCGATTGTAGCGACCCATCAGGAATTCGAGTTGAAATCAGGCTCGGTTCAGCGCCTAGAACTGGCAACGTGACCGCGCCCTCGAGCTTATCGATGTTTCGCTGGATCGTATGGCGCGACCTGATTCTCGCGTGGCGACGCCGTGCTGACGTACTGTCGACAGTATTCTTTTTCGTTATCGTCGTCAGTCTCTTTCCACTCGGCATTGGTCCTGAAACTCAGTTGCTCCGCTCGATCGCACCTGGCGTTGTTTGGGTTGCAGCATTGCTAGCGTCGATGTTGTCTCTGGGTAGGATGTTTGCGAACGATTACCAGGACGGCACGCTTGAACAAATGCTTTTGACGCCGCAGCCCTTGTACCTCTTAGTGTTGGGAAAGATCGTCGCGCACTGGTTGGTAGCTGAGATTCCGCTCGTGTTGATTGCCCCGGTGCTGGGAATGCAGTTTGGTCTTTCCCGAGAGACGTTGTTGATTCTCTTTGCGACGCTGCTGCTGGGTACGCCGGTGCTGAGCCTGATCGGATCTGTAGGAGCAGCTCTCACTCTCGGTCTTCGAGGGAGTGGCGTGTTGATTTCGATTTTGGTGCTGCCGCTGTATATACCAGTGCTGATATTCGGCGCGGGCGGGGTTGAGGCGAGCATTATGGGATCAAGTCCGCAGTCGCATATCTATTTATTAGGTGCCATCAGCGTCTTGTCATTGACATTTGCACCTTGGGCCGCGGCCGCAGGGCTTCGAATATCGCTGGAGTAGCAGACATGATCAGTTGGTCTGTCGCGGTGGAACCATTTGGTCTGCAAAACTGAGAATCATTTTGAGAATTGTTATTTGAGATTTAGGATTTGAGATTTAAGAAGGGTTGTTTGGGTCTTTGTCTGGTAGCCCGAGGAAATATCAAATCTCAAATGATTATGGTCAATGATTAAAGCAGTTACTCATCACATGAGGACAGCACCTAACTAAGATCATGAATCTCTATAAATACGCATCACCCACAACCTTCTACCCACTGGCAGGCAAGATGATTCCGTGGTTTGCAATACCTGCGGCACTTCTTTTCATCGCCGGCCTGTACATAGGCTTCTTCGTAGCACCAGTCGATGCTCAGCAAGGCGACGCCTATCGCATAATGTTCATTCACGTGCCTGCAGCGTGGATGGGAATGTTGCTGTATGTATTGATGGCGATCTACGCCGGCATCGGTTGGGCTTTTAATGCTCGCTTGTCGTCGATGATGGCCTCTTCAATTGCGACCACTGGTGCTCTCTTTACCTTTATCTCGCTAGTGACCGGTGCCCTTTGGGGTAAACCGACATGGGGCACATACTGGGTGTGGGATGCGCGGATGACTTCGACGCTGATTCTGCTTTTCTTGTACATCGGCTTCATTTCGCTGCAAGCATCAATAGACGACACGCGTCGTGCAGATCGAGCGGGAGCAGTGTTAGCTTTGGTCGGCGTTATTAATGTGCCGATCATTTACTTCTCAGTTCAGTGGTGGAATACACTTCACCAGGGAGCCACGATTCGTATTCTCAACAAACCAACGATCGTACCGAAAATGTTGGCGGCGATGTTGATAATGTTAGCTGCGTGCTGGCTGTATTCAGTTGCGGTAGTACTGATTCGGCTGCGCTGCACGATAGTTGAGAGAGAACAAAACGCGGCCAGATTCGCGGAGGCAACTTAAATGGACTGGTCAATGGGTGGTTACGGATTCTACGTGTGGGGTTCATACTTCTGCACCGCTGTGGTCATCGGTCTGGAAGTTTTCAGCCTGGTCAAACGCAAACGAGCTTGTTCGCATCAAGTAAAAGAGGATAAGCAAGACAAGGTCAGAAGTGCTGAATCGTATGTCGCGCAAGCCCGGTAATCTAATCTGCTACAACTTTTTTAGGTACCATCATGAAACGCCGTCATAAAAGAATTGGTTTTATCATCGCTGGCTTAGCCGCATTGAGCATTGCTGCTTACCTGGTTGCAAGCGCATTTCGCAGCAATCTCGTTTTCTTCTTTAGTCCAACTCAAGTCGCCGCTCGCGAAGCACCTGTCAATCGTACGTTCCGTATCGGAGGCTTGGTTGAGACAGGCACGTTGAAGCGTGATCAAGATGGCTTGACTGTCCGCTTTACTGTTACTGATACTGCGGCCAGTATCCCCGTCGTTTACAAGGGAATTCTTCCCGATTTGTTTAAGGAGGGCCGCGGCTGTGTGGCTCAGGGCCGAGTCGGCACCGACGGCGTCTTTTATGCGGAATCCGTTCTAGCCAAGCACGACGAGAACTACATGCCTCCGGAAGCGGGTCAGGCCATCGACAAAGCAAAGCACGCTCAAAAAGCGGCGCAAACTGTGATCGATAATTAATGCAAATATGATCCCGGAAATTGGTCAGTTTGCGTTAATCATTGCGCTCCTTCTTGCTGTCACTCAAGCGACGCTGCCCTTAATCGGCGCATCGCGCGGTAATCAGCAGTGGATGGCCTTAGCTGTGCCAGCCGGCCAGGCACAATTCATATTTGTCGCGATTGCCTTCTGTTGTCTTGGCTATTCATTCATCACTAACGACTTCTCCGTTCTAAACGTCGCCACCAACTCCAACTCACAACTACCACTGCATTACAGGCTCGCAGCAACTTGGGGATCTCATGAAGGCTCGCTGTTGCTATGGACACTGATGCTTTCCCTTTGGACCGTGGCCGTCACTCTTTTCAGCCAGCGTCTGCCAAACGAGATGATCGCCCGCGTGATCAGTGTGATGGGGATCATTAGCGTGGGATTTCTTCTCTTCATGCTGACAACGTCAAACCCGTTCTCGAGGTTGTTACCGGCACCCGTTGACGGACGCGACTTGAATCCTTTACTCCAGGATCCAGCGATGGTTGCACACCCACCTATGCTCTACATGGGTTACGTTGGATTTTCCGTAGCTTTCGCCTTTGCCATCGCTGCCTTGATTGGAGGAAAACTCGACGCCACCTGGGCGCGTTGGTCGCGCCCGTGGACCACTGTCGCATGGATGTTCCTAACCTGTGGAATCGCGTTGGGAAGTTGGTGGGCTTACTACGAGCTCGGCTGGGGAGGCTGGTGGTTTTGGGATCCGGTTGAGAACGCTTCGTTCATGCCCTGGCTGGTCGGAACCGCGCTGATCCATTCGTTGGCTGTCACTGAAAAGCGTGGCGGGTTCAAGAGTTGGACCGTGCTGCTCGCGATCGCCGCCTTCTCCTTGAGTCTATTGGGAACATTTCTCGTCCGGTCAGGCGTCTTAACCTCTGTTCACGCATTTGCGACCGATCCCAAACGAGGCATTTTCATCCTGGCTTTCCTGGCAGTGGTGATCGGTGGGTCGTTGTTTTTGTACGCGTGGCGCGCGAAACAAGTTGGGCTCGGCGGGAAATTTGACGTAATCTCGCGCGAATCACTTTTGCTGTCGAACAACGTGTTGCTGACTGTCGCCGCGGGTTCAGTTCTGCTTGGTACGCTATATCCGTTGATTGTGGATGCGCTCGGTATGGGCAAACTCTCTGTCGGGCCACCATATTTCAACCTCGTGTTTGTGCCGTTAATGGCCCCGGCCATGTTTCTAATGGGTATCGGTCCGATTGCGCGTTGGAAGAAAGCGAGCTTACCTGAGCTCGCGATCCGACTGCGGTGGGCGTTCGTCATCAGCGCTCTCACAGCACTGTTACTTCCCTTCGCCCTCGGTAAATGGAAACCACTGCCGAGTCTCGGATTACTTTTGGCGTTCTGGATAACCACCACCGCACTCCTTAACTTGTGGGAACGTGTTCGCGTCACTTCCGGGCAACTCACAATATGGCAAAAGCTGCGGATGCAGAGCCGCAGTTATTACGGAATGCAGCTCGCACACTTTGGCGTTGCAGTGTTCATCGTCGGCGTCACGATGGTGACTGGCTATCAAACCGAACAGGACGTGCGCATGGCCGTTGGCGACACGACAACGGCGGGCGGTTATGAGTTTAAGTTCAATGGTGTTACTCAAGTAACAGGTCCGAACTATGTCGCCGGTCGAGCCGAAATGATCGTGAGTAAGAACGGCGCCGAAGTTGAGCGCATGTACCCGGAGAAGAGGAATTACACCGCGACTGGGAACGTAATGACGGAAACGGCGATCGACAGCGGCATTACGCGTGATCTTTACATTTCACTCGGAGAGCCGGTGAACAACGGTGCCTGGAGTGTTCGCGTCTACTACAAACCATTCGTCGGTTGGATTTGGGGCGGCGCGCTGTTGATGGCAATCGGCGGTGGCCTGGCAGTGAGTGATCGACGATACGCGCTAGCAACATGGAAAGCCGCTGAACAGGCGAAGAAAAAGCCTGAGATTGCTACAGCGCCGATCACAGCGCGTGTGCGCGTCGAAGAGCAGCTGTAAGTTTCATCATGCGTTACCTGATTCCACTGATTCTCTTCGGAGTGCTCGTCGCCTTTCTGGCCATCGGATTAGGTCGAGATCCGCACGAGGTCCCTTCGCCGCTCATCAACAAGGCTGCTCCGTCTTTCAAGTTGGCCCAACTGAAGGATCCTTCCAAGTCGTTTACTGCCGAAGAAATGCGTGGTCGAGTTTGGCTGCTGAACGTCTGGGCCTCATGGTGCATATCTTGCCGCGATGAGCATCCATTGCTGATCGAGTACGCACGCACTGGCGCCGTTCCGATCTACGGACTCAATTATAAAGACAGGCCGGAAGACGCACTTGGCTGGTTACAAGAGCTAGGCGATCCTTATGTGTTAAGCGTTTCGGATCTCGACGGAAGGGTTGGAATCGATTACGGCGTGTACGGAGCGCCCGAAACATATTTGATCGATCAGCAGGGTGTCATACGCTTCAAACAAATTGGCGCCGTAACTCCTGACGTTTGGACGAAGAATATTCTCCCATTGGTGCAGGAACTAAATCGTCAGGGAACTGCGAAATGAAATTGCTATCACGAATTCTCCTGTCGTTAGTCCTACTCACTTTTATCCCCGCGTTCTCGGTCGCACAACTTAGACGGCCAACCAGCAATGATCCACCCGATCCCGCAGTCGAAGAGCGGCTCACTAAACTATCCCGAGAACTTCGCTGCCTCGTTTGTCAAAACGAAACGCTGGCAGATTCGCGTGCCGATCTCGCGGAGGACTTGCGTGACGAGATTCGCGATCAAATTCGCGCCGGCAAGACTGATCAAGAGATCGTTGCCTTTCTCACTCAGCGCTATGGTGACTTCATTCTTTACCGCCCGCCGGTGAGACCGAAAACATATTTGCTCTGGTTTGGTCCATTCATTCTTCTACTCACGGGACTCGCCATTCTCTTTCGGTATGTCAAACGCCGCCGGGATTTGATCGAGGAAGCACCCTTGAGTGTTGCGGACCATCGCCGTGCTGAAGAGTTGCTGCAGGCAAGCTCGCGAAAGGAAACAGTGTGATTCTGTTCTGGGCTATTTGTGGACTTCTGATTTTGATCGCGCTTGCGTTCATCCTGCCGCCGTTACTGCAACGTCCTGAAGTAACCCCGGCGGAAAGTAATAAAGAAAGGCGCGAAGCTAATATCGCTATCTATCGCGATCAACTTACGGAACTCGAAACGGATCTACAGAATGGCATCGTCGCTAAAGAGCAATATCAACAGGATCGCGACGAGATCGAACGACGGTTACTGGAAGATGTGAAGCTAAGCGAGTCAGATGCAAAGACCGCGGCAGACTTCCGGAAACGAAACGTTGTGTATGCGCTGGCGATCGGCTTACCGTTAGCGGCTGTATTGTTCTACTTGAAAGTTGGCGAGATGAAAGCGCTTTCGCCAGCTGCCACAGCCCCTGCCGGGAGCAGCGAAATGTCAGAGTCAACCCGGTCGCCACAGCAGATCGAAGCGAACGTCTCAAAATTGGTCGACCGGTTAAAAGCGAACCCATCGGATGCGGAAGGCTGGGTGATGTTGGCGCATTCATACAGCACCATGGAGCGATTTGGCGAAGCCGCCGGCGCGTACGCACGCGCTACTGAATTGCAGCCGAACAATGCTGATCTTTGGGCGGAGTATGCCTTTGCTTCCGCGATGGCCAACGGCCGCAACCTTGAAGGTCAGCCCATGGAATTCGTAAACAAAGCGCTGAAGATCGATCCGGAGAATCTCAAGGCGCTTCAGCTTGCGGGAAATGACGCGTTCCAGCGCAAAGACTATAAGAAAGCGGTAGACTATTGGTCGCGTGTACTAAAGAAGGTCCCTCCGCAGTCGGAGGTAGCCCAGTCAATTCAGCAACGAATTGACGAGGCGCAGTCTTTAGCGAAAACGAAGTAGTCAAAAGGAGATTTGTGTTATGTCTCAACGGAAGATCGTCGACTGTAGATTGTACCCCAGCGACAAATGTTGCACTTTGAGCATCGAAGGAACGGAAGAAGAAGTGCTTCAGGCGGCCACTCACCACGCTGTGACCATGCATGGCCACACAAACAGCCCGGAGCTCCGCGAACAAATTAGATTGATGATGCGCGACGTGAACCCTCAGGCCGCGACCGCAAAATAGCACATGACCAGAGAGAACCTTCTTTTCTCGATAATCGGCATCTTGTTCGGATTCATCGTGGGCTTCATGTTTGCCAGCACGATGAACCAAAAATATGGACCAGGCGCACCGGTGGCGACCGCGAGCCAGAACCTGCCTAGTGATCATCCGCCCGTGGGAGGATCAAACGCTGCCGCCAATCCAGGCGGCATGCAGGCTGAAGTAACGGCGTCTATCGAGAAGGCGCGCAATGAACCGAAGAACTTTGACGCTCAACTAAAAGCAGCGGAGCTTTACTACCAGATTCAACGCTACGATCAATCAATTGAGTACCTGCTGAAGGCTAATCAGTTAAAGCCCACTGATTATCAAACGGTGGTGACCCTCGGGATGGTTAACCTCGATGCGGGCCATTACGACACGGCTGAGAAATGGTACCGGGCAGCGATGAAGATGAAGTCAGACGACGTAGCGGTTCTCGCCGGCATGGCTGAAACGATGCTGCAGAAGCGCGATGCCAAAGAAGCTGAGACGGCGATCGCGCAACTCGAAAAAGTCGATCCCAATAGTCAGGACCTGCCAAGATTCAAATCATTGCTCGGAGAATTGAAGAGTGGTAAATAGTGAATAGTGAATCGAAATAAAGTCCTATTCACTATTTACTTCACTAACTATTGCGGTTCGATCGACATCTTCACCACATTCGCCAGCAGAATACGATCGATCTTCCCGTCTTTCGCAATCACCACAACCGCGCCGTTTTCTATTGTCACGCGCTTTACTCGGCTCATCGATTGATTGATTAACGTGCCGTCGTTGGTCTCGATGATCAATCGTGGGCCAGCCTCGGCAGCTTCAGGTTTTGCCTCGGTCTTTGGTTCAACCTTCGGCGTCGTCGGACGAGTTGTCGCAGTTGTCGATCGCCGAGACGTACTACGTGCAGGCGGTTTCGGCTTCGGTGCTGGTTCGGTTGCTGCTGGTTCCGAGGCGGTCGGCTCTTCCGTCTTCGCTGTTTCAACCGGAGTCTGTTTCGGCTTCGGCGTTGTCGTGGAACGGCGCGGTGTTGTTGTCGGGGATGTTGTTGGTCGACGATTGCGTGCTGTGCGAGGTGCTGGCCGGGCGGGTGCCGTCTCAGTCGGTTGCTCCTCCGTCACGATAGGTTTCGGCGACTCAACTGGAGTTGGTGCTGGAGTCGGTTCCGGCATTGCTGGAACAACGGCAACATCACTGAGCGGCGGTGGAGGCTCGTTGATCCGCGCGCCAACAGAAGATGCACGGCGACCGCCTCCACTAGTCGGCGTAGCTCCCGTTGGCTCAGCTGTCTCAGCTGCATTTGGACCACCTTCGATCGCCAGGAACGAACCTGCAAACGACAACTGATACGTTCCCTCTTCATCATTCGGTGATCTAGCTTGCACTCGGAGTAGCAGATCTTCCGTCTTTCGTAAGTAAATACTCTTCGTAATTGGTGCGGTGTTTTCAGCGTAGAGGGTGAGCTTTAATAAAGGCCGCAGCGTACCAAGCGTGAACACGTCAATATCACCGTTGAGATTCCTGCTTTGAACGGTGATTACTAAATCACCTGGCGTGCCGCGAAACGCGTAGTAATGATTCGTTAATCGCGCATCACCAACATCGCGTGCAGCTATGTGTCCGAGTAAGTTCTTGTCAAAAACAGGCGTGGGAAAGTTTGGATTGGCCGACTGCGCTGACACAACTAGTGCTGTCGCCAGCAGAACTAAAACGGACGAGATGACTGAAAGAATTGTTCGTGCGAAAGTCATCGGCAACAGCCCGGCGGCCGCCAAAGCATATCAGATTATCGTGTGACGTCAGAATTAGTGGAGACCATTCAAACAACACTTAAGCGCATTCAGTTCAAATCACTCAGAGGGTGCAGTCAGGAAGGAGGCAAGCGGTCAGTAGTCTCAATGCTCATTCGCGTCCAACTAGCGCGCCCCCGCTTCTGTCATTACTGTTTCTTCGCAACACCGATCAAGGCGAATTGAGGCGGGGGCGCGCTCGGTGTCATTCGTGCTAGTTGAGTGTGCCGTGCGCTTGCCCCCTTCCCGACTGCTCGCTTCGATTGAGTTGAGCGTAATGACCGCTCGTCCTCCCTTCCGAGATGCGGCTATTAGATTCGCGGGTTCTGAGCCATTGCTCCAGCCCACATGTTATTCTGAATGCATGAAGTACCTGTATTTGATCCTTCTCCTCATAATCCCCTCTCCCGTAATCGGACAATCGAGTTGGTCAACCAAGCTCGACAAAGACGTGCGCTTTTATCAGCCTACTGACATGGGCGTGTTGATAGCAGGGACTGAGAAGTCCGTCTACGGTCTCGATGCATCCACAGGTGACGTGTTGTGGCGCCGCAAAGACACTTCGCTCGATGAAACAGATGTCGCGCCGGTTCCAGGAACAGATCTCCTACTTCTCAGCTATCAAAAAGGTTCAAACACTCGCGTCGAAGCTGTCGACATTCTTACCGGCGACGCGATTTGGCGCAGCGACAAGATCAAAGGCGCGCTTATGCATGTCGCTGTTGAACCTAATAGCAATCTGCTTGCGGTTGTGCTAGCCAAAGACGCGAAGGATCACGCGCGCGACGGATTCAAGAGACGGCCACTGATTCACGTTCTGGATCTCGCAACTGGTGACGAGCTCTGGAAACAGGAGGCCAGTGAAGTTGAAATGATGCCGGCAAACTGGCCGGACGACTCTTCGAAAGAAGTTGAATACACACTGGACAATTACTATCCACCTGCCTTTGTCGATGGACGTCTGTTTCTCTTCTACGATGGCATCACATCATTCGACGCACGCACTGGCAAAGAACGTTTGCGTGAACGCTATCGCGTCAACGAAGAAGGACTCGCGTTGACTGAAGCTGAACCAATCTTTGCTGCCGAGTTTGTTTTCACTTCCGGTCGAGGCCACGTTCGCGCAATCTCACGTGCTAGCGGCGACACCGTTTGGGAAGCAAAAGATCTCGGCGTTACTCCGGAGCTTTTACTTGTGGGCGACGTTCTCTACGCGAGAACGGGCGGCCAATTTACGAGACTAAAAGACGGCGACATTACCGACCGCGGTTCCTACGGAATCAGCGCGATTAACTCCCGCACTGGAAAAGTATTGTGGCGTTACAAAGGAGCAGACAAAGGGATTACAAACCTGCTGGTACCTGACGCCAACGTACTCGCTGTCGCGGATCGCGACGATCTAATTTTCGTCGACGCATCCACCGGCAAGCGGCGAGCAAAGGTGTCTCACCGCATCGAGCAGGCGTCATTTGGTCTACTGAATGAGAACGGTAATGTAGTAATCGGCGGGCGAAATGAAATCGCTGCATTCGATGCGCGCAACGGCCGAGAATTGTGGCGCGTCAGACACACACCGCCAGGTCGAGGCGTTTTCAGAACGGTTACAGCAATCGCCGCGCGCGCAGCTTCCCTGTATTTCCGTTATGGAGGCGCAGCGACAACTGCATTCCGAGGAGTTCAAATCGCGCGTTCCATCAACAGCTTGAGTTGGTCGGGACTAACAGCGCGCTCATCCTTCTCGAATTTGCAAACATTGGCCACAGCCTCTGCGAGAAGCTACGGCGTCTCGCGCTTCAGGCAATTTGGTATTGCGTCGAGACTCAACGGGATGACGCCTGGATCACGGCCCAGCCCATCTATCAACATTGGGACTCGCGCTCGATCCGTCAACGTCGAAGAGCGATTGCTGGACCGACTTGATCCAGCAAATCAGCTAGAGCGCTTGTCGCGCTTCCTGTGGCATCGAGACCGCTTGGCCTCGTTACGTGGCCAGTGGATGTACTTCTACACCGACCTGAAGGGACGCGACGGAAATGGATTGGCGGGAGTTAATGTAAATACCGGACGCACGGAACGACAGATCAGACTGAATGATCTTGATGAACGCTTCGTGACTGACGAAACGCTCAGCCTGCTGTTCGTCGCCAATGGCAATCGCTTGATTGGTTACCCAGTCAGGTAATTCTAACGCCCCGGGTTTGCGCCTATAACTGCGCAAGCCCCTGGATCAAACACAACAGAAATAGCTCAACGGATGTCCGATATCCTTCAGGAGGGTCTGATTAACTGGGATTAAGTCAGGCCATCGACTATTCAGTACCATGCGCGATAGCGCATGGCAAACGCTCAACGTCGTGACATCAGATCTTTTTGCGTTGAGTCATAGCCATCCGCTACTGCGCATGGTACTGAATATCATTTGGCTGTGTAATTTGGACCTAACCGCGACTCATCACCCTCGCACAACGTCTTCACAAGCTCGCCGTGGAAATAATCCGGCATCGATGAAGCATCCGCACCGACGCGTTGATCGTAATGCTGTCGCGACTTATCGATCGGGTCTTTCAGCAAATCGTAGATGTTCCGCATCTCAGACGCGTCCCGACCTTCCATCTTGCTCATGTAATACAACTTGATCTCGGAGATCAGCACACGCGCAAGCCGCTGAGCCGACTGATGAGCTTTACCGTGGGCAACCGCGACCTCCGCTGTTACCTGGACTACCGGCGGTTTTACTGGCACAGCAACCGGCTTTGACTTCGGCGCGCTGCCATTACTTGAGGCGGTTGTGGTCTTCGGTTTCGGTCCAACACTCGGAGCCGTTATAGGTTTCGCCGGCTGCTCCGTGTGATGTTCAATAACCGTACTCGCCGAATCAGAACTCTGCGAAGTAGCGTTGTCGGGACGGTCTTCCGCAGTCGTAGCGATTGAGAGTTGCTGCAAATAACTTCTGCATGCGGCAGCAACAAACACAATCCAGCCGCGGAAGCGCTTGAGGTTTTTCATAACGAGGTTTTAGTTAACGGCGACTGGCTCGGGCGCTGAATGCTCCTTTTTGCTAGCGCTGCCATGCGATTCAGATTTCGATTTCTTCGACGCATCGCCGACCTGCAATTCACAGTTACCGAAACTCACCTGCAACTTATTTCCGCCAGACTCCTGAAGCTTCACTTCCAGTGCGTTGGAACGGATTACCGTATTGTCACTAACGCTACCTGACAGTTCCACGCTCTCAGCGTCAATTTCGCCACCGAGCGAACCCTGTGATTTCAATTCTTTGACCTTAATCTTTCCATAAACGTTTCCGTCGCTCGTCAACGTTAGAGACGGTGCAGAAACCTCTCCCTTTACCTGACCACTGACGACAACAGGACATTGCGAGCGCATCACGCCCTCAAACTCGGTACCTTGTTCAACTACTGTCTGTTTCGCGGATTTATTGTCTGACATGAATGCCTTCCTTTTGATTTTTTGAGTTTCGGTTTACTTCTGGATTTTTAACCTGAGCACGCACCCGTGCTCAAATGCGAACTCCGTCATCGTGGGCGGCTGCTGCACCGAGCCGCTCATGATTCCGTCTTTGCGAACAGTGACTCGCTTCGGTCCAACAATCCCGGGAGCTTTGCCGTTTTCTTTAAACTCGCCGTGAATGTCGATCTCTCCGAAGCCGACAACCTGACAGCCCTGCATCACACCATGCTTGCCAAGCTTCAGCACCGCGCCGGCTCCAAGAGCGATGGAGCAGTTTTCGAAACGACTCTCAATTTCCACGACTGATCTATCACCGAACTCGAGCGCAGCGTTCCGAAGAACATCGCCTTGACCGAAGAAACGCTTGCCCTGGCCTGAACCTGATGAAGTCTGGCTCGAGCTGCCGTTCTTCATTGCGTGGTATTGTTCGGCCAAAGTTCCGCCAGGCGTTCTCTCACCGCTACCAGACTCGGAAAAGTCGGCCCATTCGGCCACAACGTTATTGAGACTATCTACGTCGAGTTCACATCCATGAAGCTTCGCGCCTGTCATTACTGTCGCGTTGAGCTTCGCGTTGTGCAGGTTCGAATCGCGCAAGTCAGCACCGGTGAGTATCGCCTCTTCGAAGTTAGCTTTCGTGAGATCTGCACCATTGAGATTAGCGTTGGTGAAGTCGGCGCCGCCAACATACGCGTCGCGGAGATCAGCGTTTGGAAGTTGCGTATCTTGAAGCGATGCACCACCAAGCTTCGCGGCTTCCATTTGCGCATAATTGAGACGCGCGCCCGACAAGTTCGCGCGTTCGAGAGACGCACCTTCAAGATTCGCGCGAGTTAAGTCGGCATTAGATAGATTCGCACCTTCGAGATTCGCGCCTTCAAGATCTGCCTTTTGCAGATTGGCACCCTGCAAATCGGCGTTTGCCATATAAGCGTCGCGGAGGTTCGCGTTCGAGAGGTTAGCGCTACGCAGATTCGCCTCTTCAAAGTTTACGCCCTCGAGATCTGCGCGCCGCAGGTTTGCGTGTTCGAGATCGGCCTGACTCAAGACTACATCGCGCAAGTCAGCCCGTTCGAGGCTCTCGCCCTTCTTACTTCTGTCTAACACTGCCTCTCTTGAATAATCTGCCATCTTCGTTACCTCTTGGGGTTAACAGGAACTGATTACGATGCTGAATTGCCAGCCAGATACTCTTCGAGCCTCTGGATACGCCGCTCAAATGACATCTTTTGCAGTTCGTTTACGAGGTCCACTTCTCCGACTTCAGCAAGCAGCACGTTGATCCAAAGGACGCACGCCTGTCGTTGCTCACGGAAATCTCTCTTCTCAATTGTCGCTTTCGGATCTTCCGAAGCGCGCAGGTATCCTTCGTGTTGCCGCTTTAGTTCGACGACAAATTCCGACAATCGATTTCGTTGGCCCACATCTTTGACATCACGACTGCTTGCCTCGAGGCCCGCGCGATACGCCTGGAACTTGGCGCAGATGCGCTCACTCAATTCAATGGCGATGCCGGTGGCAACTGCTAACTCTTCGCGCCTCGCCAGGTACAACGTATCGAGCGACGTTAAGCCAGCACGATAAAGCTTCTCAATCGTGACGCGTCCTACGTCGGGTATCTGTGCTAACAGTGAATTGATAATGATGCCTTCACGTTGTTGTTCTTCCTCGCCAACAACAAACGCCTGCGGCATAACGGTCACTAAATCTTCGTAACACCACATCAAAAGATCTCTGACTTCGCCGGCTAATACACGCTGCTCGTTCTGCTGCGCCAGCGATAAGGCCGCTTCGAAATCCATCATTCGCTGCGCCGCTTGACGCAATCCCATTCCCTCAGCCGCGCGCGTAATTCCTTGCATGGCCGGACGGCAAATCTCTACCCACTCTTTTGTCGCCGTGCCTCGCTTAAGCTCAAACATGAAATTCTTAATGGGTCGCGCGTAGTTCGCTGCGATATCGGCAAACAACTGCTCGACGATCTGTTGATCGTGGGAATTCAAATCTTCCTCGGATGGCTCGGCCGTAACAGCCGCCGCCGTACTCTGCTTTTCAAGCGACGCGAAGACAGCGTCAAGGTCCTGCTCAAAGTCAGTATCGAAGTAATCCGCCGGCGAACTCGCCCCATTGTTCTCCGAGTCCGTAATTACAGGACTCGTGAAGTCAGGCATTTCGGCAACAGCCACGGCTCCATCACCGGCACTCATAAACTCCGGTGCGGAGGCTTCGCTTGACGTTAATTCCGGGGAAAAGATGGACAGTGTGGAGTACGAGGACGGTTGAGCAGATGGGGTAACTTCGTCATCGGCGGTTTTTTTGCCGCGGAAGGTTTTAGAAAATCGGTCGAAAAAACCCATAGCATCTCCTGGGAACGGCCACGTTGCGAGTTTGGGATGTTGGGTCGAGCGTTGCTGCCGTGGTGACGGCTTCAAATTTCGTCGGGTGACTTGTGGCTGTAGTCAGCGAGCGGCTCGGGAGCTGTTGGAGTTCAGCTTAGGAAGGTTCGATTGGTTTTACCGGGGGTTCTCGGATTGGAATGCGCGGGCTCTAAACGATACCAAAAAGCCTTGAGGGCCTCTGGCAGGGTCCAACTTACACTACTCGACCTTTGAGGTGCAACAACTTTTTTCTTTGTTGGCCATGGATTCAGGTGACCAGGTTCGCGTCACGCGCAATAACCCAGTTCCCGTCGGACTGCTTTCGGAAAATCGTAAGCGTGTACCCTGAGCGCGTCATCGGTTGGCCACTTGGTGGTGTGATTCTGACCTCGAGCCGATTCAGCATCCAACCGCGATCTCCAATTACCTCAATCTCCTGAATGTCGCTCTTTCCTTCAACCTGAGCGTTTTTGAGTTGCTGTGACTGGCTCCTGAAAGCTTCCTTGCCGAAGGGTTCGCGGCCCGGAACCAGGAAAACCACGTCGTCGGCCATCAACGTGAGCACCGTCTCGTAATCGCCCGCCTTTGTTGCGTCCAGCCAACGATGGACCACCTGTCTAATAGCTAATTCATCGTCGGATTGTGATTGATGTGGATTGCTCGTAGCCATCGCTTGCCTCCCCTCACACTCTGGCAAACCTTATCGCCAATATTTTGCAAGTAGGTTATCAAAGCATTGACAAAGATTGTTATGCGCCGGTGCGAGCAGCGACTCGGTTGAGTGCTTTTCTCCACGGCAAAAGTAGCGTTATTCTTAGGCGACCAATTGCGGTTCGATTATCCACCCGGAGCCAAAGCCATGAGGAAGTTCTCCCTTCCGCTGTTTCTTCTGGTTGCTGTTTTTGCCTCTCTCTCCTTTGCCCAATCTGGCAGGCGAATAACGACCGTCAGGACCGAACCACCTCCACCCGTGCAAGGATCAGCTAACCCGGAGCCCGAACCAAAGCGAGCGGCACCCCCTCCAACAGCGTTGCTCTTTCTTCCCGAGGAGTTACTAGAACGCCGAATCAGATCGCTTGATGACAACAACTTTCGTCTGGCGGACTTTAACGGAAAGGTCCTCGTCATCAATCTCTGGGCCACGTGGTGTGGTCCATGCCGCAAAGAGATGCCAGAGTATGAAAGAATTCGAAAAACTTACGTCGGCAAAAATGTGGAGTTCGTCGCACTCACTGTAGACGATAAAGCTGCCGGTGCCCTCGTTAACAAATTCGTCCAGGATGTTGGTTTGGGTTTTATCGTCGGGTGGGCCGACAAAGAAACAGCGCGACAGCTAATGGGAACGAAGCGCGCCATTCCCCAGACCCTTGTCGTCGACGCGGCCGGTAATATCGTCAATCACTGGGCGGGCTACTCACCAAAGGAAGGCGGCAGCCGTTTAAAAGACGCGATCGATAACGCCTTGCGCTAATGCGGCATCATCATTGTAGGGGCGGCCCCGCTTGTTCTTCAACTCGCGCATTCAACATGGTGACGAAGATGCGGCCACGGAGGGCCGCCCCTTCAATTAATGTATCGTTCCCAGCTTAACTTTCACGCCCGTAGTTAACAGCAGATCATTCTGTCTGAATCCGGACGGTGGATTCGACAGATATCGATCACTGAGCGTGATGTGCCAGCCAATTCGCTTTGTCACATCCGTAACGAGAGAGGTGTCGAAGTTGATGCGATACTCGCCTCCTTCTGACAGATTCGGAAAGATGAACAGCTGCTCTTTCCACGACACTCGTGAATTGAATTGGTGATCTAACGTTTGCCCTACCTGTGCTTCGAGCGAGGTGCGATCGTTATCAGATCCGTCGAAGTATTCCCGGTTCATTGCCAGCCCGCCTAACAGATCGAGTCGTGTTCGCTCGTTGCGAATAGCGTGATAGCCGATGCCGCCACCCAACACCCAACGTAGATTCAGGCTCTGCTGTCCATTGCGCTCAAGGTCAGTAAATCCGTAGCCGAACCATTTGCGGTTGATGTCTCGATCATACCGGCCGCCGAGACGAACGGTGTTTGCGACCGTGCGCGAGACACCTGCAGTTTTTTCTCGATTGTAAATTCCAGCAGCGTACACACTCGTCTTATCGCGTCTGGTTTCGCGGGCCATCGCAAGGCCCAGGGCCATGTTGGTCGTGTTCGAATTCCCTCTCGTGAGCGCGATCCCAAAATCAGCGCCTCCTGTCCATTGCTCAAGCCAGCCAGGATTGAGCGTACTCTCATAGACCTTCTGCTCTGCTTCCGATCTGATAGCCCGAACGTCTCCTCTGTTGATGGTCACGGGTCCACTCGATGCTTTGATTTCGCCGCTCTCGTCTTTTGTCGTAACAAGGCCTAATACAGTTTGGCCGTTTCCGAGCGCAACATATACGGGTTTGTCCGTGACAAGACTCGTAACATCAGCTAGTGCAATACTCACTTCGCCTACCAATTCAGTCTTAACAATCAGTGTTTTGCCATCCGATCTGACAACCGAACCCGTGAGTCGGTCACCGTTCTTCAATGTCACCTGGTCGGCGACAACCAATCGGCAGCAACACAGCAAAAGTACGATCGGAAAAACGAGTGAGCGTGTCTTCATTTCTTATCCTCCGCGAACATGTGGGAAAGCAATATTGACCAAGAGGGACTGAGTGAGTAGCTGTCAGTTTTTACAGGCGGCGTCGATGGAAGTAGGGCCGAGCGGCTGTAACAATTACCAGTTACTAAGGCGAGGTATCGTCAATATGATCTCACGTTTCTTGAAATGTTCGCGCCTTCGCTCTGTCGATGGCGCAATACTTTGTCCAAGGAGTCATGGCAATGAAACTCCCGATAATCCTGACAATACTGACTCTAATCGGATTTGCCGCGGGAATGCAGGACGAGAGAATTACACCTGATGCGGCTTTGGCAGAGCTAAAGACGGGGAACGCTCATCACGTACAGCATAGATACCAACATCCACATGAGACTGTCGAACGCCAACGCGAGTTAGTTAAAGGCCAGCATCCGCATGCTGAAATCCTCAGTTGTGCAGATTCTCGCGTCCCTCCGGAAATAGTTTTCGATCAAGGTCTCGGAGACTTGTTCGTCGTGCGCGTCGCCGGCAACATCGCGACAGATGCCGAAGTGGCGAGTCTCGAATACGGGGCTGCACACCTTCAGATTCCGTTGCTTGTAGTAATGGGCCACGAACACTGCGGCGCAGTTACAGCCGCCGTTGAGGGTGGTAATCCCGAAGGTCACATCGGCACGCTCGTCGATCTCCTTCGCCCTGCAGTGGATCAAACTCGAACTGTGACTGGTGACAAAGTTGAAAATGCCGTGCGTGCCAATGTTCAGTTAGTTGTGCAACAACTGCGCAGTTCAACTCCTATCCTTTCGGAGTTGGTCGCTCACAACAAACTCAAGATCGTGGGTGGCGTTTATTCACTGGAAACAGGGAAGGTCGACTGGTTGCCCGAGGCCAAGTAAAACGCCTGGCGAATGTCCCATACACTTCAACATTTCATCCAGCACAGCTAAACTCAACGCTCACCGATTTATCGCGCATGCAATGTGCGATGTTTTTGTTGGTGGCGCGTCTGACTCAGAAACTTTCAGGAGCTCATGTTTGATGAAATTTGGTTTTCTTCTTGCGACGCTCCTCGCGTTCGTACTAACCACAATGCAAATCAATCCCGTCGACAGCCGCATCCGTGACGGAAGCACGTCTCTGTATGTCAGAGAGATAGGAAACGGTCAGCCGGTCATTGTTCTTCACGGTGGTCCGGATTTCGACCACAGCTATCTTCTTCCTGACCTCGATCGACTGAAGGACGCGTTTCACCTTGTCTATTACGACCAGCGTGGGCGTGGTAAGTCCGCGGACAATGTGCGACCAGAAGA
>JBKPMX010000122.1:0-28477 GCA_046765655.1 Acidobacteriota bacterium | reverse complement strand
GTCGCGAGGGGCATCACCGCGCTTCACCCGCTCCAGAGTGTTCGCATTCACAAGCAACCGCAGATAGCTATCCACTTTCCAGTCGTTCGGGTACAACCGTCGAAGTGCAGAAGCTATTTCGATCCCTGTCGATACTGGTTTGAACGCATTGCGATCAGTGACGATGATGTTAACGCCTCCGCACTCCTGGTCTTTAAAAACTGAAGACTGCGGCTTAAACTTCACCGGTACAAATCGAGCGCCTGGTATTCGTTTCTGATTCAGTTCGTCCGCGAGCTTGTCGCCTTGAATCCACGGAGCGCCGACGATCTCAAAAGGTGTGTCCGTGCCACGTCCAACCGAAACATTCGTAGTCTCGAGCAAGCCGACACCTGGATAGAGTGTCGCTTCGGTGAGACTGCGCATGTTAGGCGATGGATTGACCCACGTCAGATTGGTTTCATCGAACCACATCGACCGGTGCCAGCCCTCCAATTTGATCACGCGAAGATCACAACCAATCTTTCGCTGTTGATTAAAGAGCTGAGCCAACTCCCCAATTGTCAGGCCATGACGTACCGGTAGAGTGTGATACGCCGTGAATGACAGTTTGTCGGGATCAGCAATGGGTCCTTCGACGTCGATGCCGCCAATCGGGTTTGGTCGATCCAACACGAACACCGGTAAATGCGCTTTCGCCGCTTCCTCCATCAGATAACCTAACGTCGAAATGTAAGTGTAAAACCGCGCGCCAACGTCCTGGATGTCAAACACAATCGCGTCGAGACCATTCAACTGTTCGGCACGCGGGCGGCGCGTCTCGCCGTACAGAGAGTAGATCGGCAAGCCCGTCGCTTCATCTTTCGAATCTGAAACCTTCTCATCAGCGACGCCGCGAATACCATGCTCTGGAGAGAATAGGGCCAACAGCTTAACGTTCGGCGCCTTGCTGAGTACGTCGATCGACTGCCGTCCTTCCCGATCGCGGCCAGTGTGGTTTGTTACTAGTCCGATCTTCAGTCCATCGAGTTGTTTGAAGTTATCCCGCTTGAGCACATCGATGCCGGTAAGCACCTTCGTTCCCGCCGTTGTTTCCGGATTCGACGCGGTGAACTGCTCCAACGCCTTGACCACTTCTTTGTAGTACTGCGCACTTTCAGTACGCGCCTTTTCCACAGTTGCGTCGTCGGTAATCGAGGCAGCAGCGATCGAGGCGACGCGTCCGCGTAACGTCCCGACATCACCTTTGCCGTCGGGGTGTACACGGTTACTTAGGAAGACCACAAACATTTCGCTGGCTGGATCGATCCAAATGGATGTACCGGTGAATCCTGTGTGGCCAAACGAGCCGAGCGGAAAAAGCTCGCCACGATTCGTCGAATAACTGGAATTGATGTCCCAGCCGAGACCTCTTGTTGCACCACTCGCAGCCACAAGACGCGGCCGGGTCATCTCTGCGACTGTCAACGGCGACAATACTCGCACTCCGTTGTATTGGCCGCCGTTCAGAATCATCTGACAGTATTTGAATAGATCGTCGACGGTTGAAAACAAACCGGCATGACCAGCGACGCCATTCATGCGATACGAAGTGGGATCGTGAACTTGTCCGCGCAGCCACACGTCACCTTCAGCGCCTGCGTTATCACCGCTGTCGCCGAGATAGCTCATCTGTCCGCGACGCTTTTCTGTTGGAGCGATACGAGCAGTCATATTCGTTGCTGGGAGAAAGCCTGTATCCCTCATACGCAGCGGATCGAATATGTTCTTCCTGGCAAATTGATCGAGTGTCATTCCGCTGACGCGACGAACAACTTCGCCAAGCGCTATGAAACCGATATCGCTATAAACGAAGCGAGTACCCGGCGCACTGCGCAGCGGTTCCGATATCAAATGTTTGATCGCTTCGTCGTAGCTCGTCCAACGCTGACGCAAATCGAAATCAGGAGCGTAGCCAGCACGATGAGTTAGTAGTTGTTCGATCGTGATTTTTTCGCGGCCTTCGCCTTTGAGTTCCGGAATATAGGTAGAAACGGGATCGCTGAGTCTGATTTTGCCGCGCTCGACAAGAATCATGATGCTGGTGGCAGTCGCGACAACTTTAGTGAGACTCGCCAGATCGAAGATCGTGTCGACAGTCATCGGTTCGCGCGAAGGTTCAACTGCGCGTGCGCCGTAAGCCTTTCGCCATACGACCCGTCCTTTTCGCGCAACAAGAACAACGGCGCCGGGCAAGCGTTTCTGCGCGATCTCGGCTTCGACGACGTTATCGATTGCTGATAAAGCGTCCGGAGAGACGGAAACAGTTGAGGGATTAACGACCGGCAACTGCGCGGCAACAAGTCGGACGACGAAGAGTAGCGTCAGAAAGCTTGGACAGAATCTTCTTTTCATAGTCAATGGGATTAGATCCACTGAGTAACTCCGTTTGGGAGTTAAATGTTTATAGACGGACGCGGCACTCATTTACGGCGCGGTTCGGACTGGCGGACCGACTACGAACCAAAGTCAACTCGGATTTTCCGCCCGTCCGAACCGCGCCCGAGACTCGAACAGAATTCCAACTATAGACATGTCACTCCTACCGGAATGAAATTCATTGATTGCTTGGCAACTGCGTAGAAGAGCCTGGTTTAGCTTTTACCTGAACCCCCGTACCTCTCGGATACAAACCCGGCAACGAGATCGGAAGTTTTCCAACTACATCGATTTCTCCCAACAGCGCGCGTGCGGTCGCCTGTTGCAAGCTCGGCATGTCGCCGTACGCTACAACATACGTTTTTAATCCTGGAAAACTCTGCAGCAGATACGGATTGCCAAAGCTGATTCCAAGAAGTTTAACTTTCTGCTCAATTAGCGTTGTTAACACTCGCGCACCAGCATCCGGTAAGCCAACGCTGCGCACTTGTCCACTGCGAACACGACCATACATTGAGGCGATCACGAGATCGGCTGACTTCGCCATCTCCAACGCTTTCTGCGTCTCCTGATCTGACGAACGATCGTCGAGCACGATTGTCTCCAGCTTGCGACCACCGCGACTCATTCGCGCCACAAACGCATTCGCAACTACCGCGCGATCATCACCATTCGTGATCGCTATGTTCACGACGCGCGCATCGGGCTTCAGGTCACGAAGCGGCACGAGTTTGTCTTCGTCACGCACCAAAGTGATCGCGTGTTCCGCGATCTCCTGCGCAAGCGTCGCGACGTCTTTGCTCGATACCGCACGATCGATCGCATCGATCGGCGCCTGTCGTTGCGCAACCAAACCAAGATCATATTTCGCGGCAAGAAGCTTTCTCGCCGACCCCTCAATACGTTGTTCGGTTAATCTCCCACTCTTAACTGCTTCGAGTACGCCACGAAACGCAGCATCACCGTCGGCGGGCTTCAACAACTGGTCCGCACCTGCTTCGAGTGCTCGAACTGCTGCTTCTTCCTGAGTGAAATAAATCGTCAGCCCACTCATGCTAAGAGCATCTGTGACGATCAGTCCGGGAAACTTTAGATCCTTACGAAGGATTGACCCCATCACAGGTGACATTGTCGCAGGCATCGTCGACTTCTCTTCGACGATTTCACCGCCTTCATCCGTGTCTAACGGCTTGCTCTTTGTTTCCTTCGGTAAAGGTCTTATGGCGGTGGAGTCTATTTGAGGCAAAGCGATGTGGCCGACCATCACAGATCCAATACCCGCATTCACAGCAGCCTGAAATGGGACCAACTCGACACTATTCAAACGGGCCCGCGTTACGTTGATCGCCGGTAATCCGCGATGCGAGTCCACGGCAGTATCTCCGTGGCCTGGGAAGTGTTTGGCAGTCGCGATCGTGCCCGCACGCTGGGCACCTTCAGTGAACGCAGCGGCGAATTGACCGACTTCCACAGGATCCTCACCATACGAGCGAACATTGATCACTGGATTCGCGGCGTTATTGTTAACGTCGACAACCGGCGCGAAGATGTGTTGAATCCCGAGGGCTCTCGCTTCCCTGCCCGTTATCTCACCCTGCCGCCGTGCATAGTCCGGGTTACCGGTCGCACCCACAGCCATGTTCCAGGGGAAGTTCACCGTATCGTCGAAACGCATCCCTGCGCCAGCTTCAAGATCCGAAGAGATCAGCAGCGGATACTTGGCGAGTTGCTGCATGCGATTCACGAGGATAACGGATTCATAAACTGGACCACGAAATAGAATGATGCCGCCAACCTTGTTGTCTTCGACCTGGTGGCGAAGCGCACGAAAAGCGTCGCTGTCCTGATTCAGAAAAGTAGCATTAATCCCAACCGAGATCAGTTGGCCGATCTTTTCTTCGATCGACATGCGGGCTAATTGTTCATTCGCCCACTTTACGGCAGCGGCACTTGGTTCTCGTTTGTAAGGCGCAATTTTTACCGTTTGTTGTGAAGTAGATTGCTGTGAAGCTACAGGAAGCGAAATAGAGCTCAGTAATACAAACGCCACCAAGACCGACGCAATAAAATGATTAAGCCTCGTCATCTTTGATCTTTCCAAGGATTTCAATCTTCAGTTACGGTGGCAGGTGCAAGTTCATCTCTTGCACTCGCAGGTGCGGGTGTAAATGCGAAACTCGCCAACCACGCTACTACGAAAGTCACGACACTTCCCAGAAACACAAACCAAGTCCAGGCGATTGCTGTTTGCAAAAATATGTACAGCATCACGCCGGAACTCACCAACATTCCAATCAAGGCCGGTGGTTGACTGACGCGTCGAAGAAACGTGCCGACAAGAAACACGCCGAGTATTGGTCCATTAATCAAGGATGCTACTGAGAGCGCATTCGATAATGCAGAGCCCGTTTGATTTCGCACCGCAAGCGCCACGCCAATCTGCACAATGCCCCAAACAAGCGTCAGAATGTGAGAAACCCTCAGGTAGTGTTCATCCGAACGTTGTGGCCGCAAGGGTTTGTATAAATCGTTGACAGCAGTGGCTGCGATTGAGTTCAACGAAGAAGACATTGCCGCAGCGAAAATGGCGGCAACTACAAGTCCGGCAAGTCCACTCGGCATGAAACGGGTAATGAAATCAGGAAAAACTCGATCGCCTGCCGCGAAAGGAAAAGCCGCAGGAGCTGTCAGGTAAGCAGAGTCGGTAAACGGATGGTAGAAGGCAAATAACAAGACGCCGATGAAGAGGAATCCGATGAATTGGCCCAGGACAATCGCCCCGCTCGTTAGCAAAGCGATGATCGCTTTGCGTGGTCGATCGGTACAAAGATAACGCTGAACCAGATACTGGTCAGTTCCGTGGGTACTCATCGTTAGAAAGCATCCCCCGATGAGACCTGACCAGAAGGTGAAAGTCTTCGTCGCACTAAACGAAAAGTCGAAGAGCGAAAACTTTCCAAACTGCGATCCGAATGTCGTTGCCGCCCCCAACCCACCGTTGATCGATCCGATCAGCACCACGGCAGCAGCGATCGCGCCGGCGATGTAGATACCGAGCTGAATCACCTCTACCCAAATCACTGCTTCCATGCCGCCGAAGTACGTAAAGACAATCATCGCAACACCGATCAGAACAATCGAGGCAACGATGATCAGTTCTGCATTCGCACCAGGTTGAAACGAAATGTAAACAGCGGCAAGGACGATCGCCGTCAGGAGAAGCCGGATGCCATCAGCAATGTTGCGCATCACGACAAACAGTGAGGCAGCAAGTACTTTTATTTTGCCGCCAAAGCGTCGATCGAGCAGTTGGTAAACGGTGAGCAGTTGTCCTCGGAAGTACGACGGAATAAACAACAGCGAGATGACGACGCGGCCCAGCAGATAGCCAAAGACCAACTGAAGGAATTGAAAATTTCCACCGCGCGCGAAGGCGATACCAGGTACGCTGATAAAAGTGATGGTCGATGTTTCAGTTGCAACGATGGAGAAAGCAACTGCCCACCACGGCACAGAACGATCACCGAGGAAGTAATCGCTTGTGGTCTTCTGCTTCCTGCCGAACCACGTCCCGAACAGAACGATACCGATCAGGTAACCGAAGATGATTATGAGATCGAGAAGCTTCATTGATTTGCGTTCTTGCTCCGGAGGAGCAGCATGTTTATAGCTCCAGCATCTTTGCCATTGGCGGCGCTCCTTCAGGAGCGCGATGTTGAAGGATCACAGAACATGGCGCTCGTAGCGGAGCGCTCTCATTTCGCACGCTTATTCTATAAATATGTTGCTCCTCCGGAGCAAAACAGGTGGAGCATATAAGGGTATAGAAAACTTCGAACCACAAGATATCTGAGCAAAAGCTAAGACACCTCGCGCAAGACCTTCACCGCTTCATCTACTTTCCAAAACGCTTTCTCTAACGCATTAGTGGATTCTTCCCGTGTCGCACCACTCTTAGTCATCACGAGCGCTACTCGTAAATCACCGTCGGCGTTGTCTAGTGCATGTCCCGCTGCGTTCTGGTCCAGCCCAAGCTCCGCTTGAAGAATTCTCACCGCGCGATCACGGAGTTTCACGTTTCGCGCTTGAAGGTTCGACATGCGATTGCCACTGACGTAGCCGAGTCGAACCATCGTTGCCGTCGAAAGCATATTCAGAACCAATTTCTGCGCAGTGCCTGCTTTTAATCGTGTCGAGCCTGTCAGTACCTCTGGTCCAACAACGGGCACGATGCTCACCTCTGCCGCTTGAGTGATAGCTGAGCCGGGAACACAAGTCAGCGCAATAGTGAATGCCCCTAAACTCCGCGCGTATTTAACCGCGCCGACCGTGTAGGGTGTCCGCCCCGATGCGGCAATACCGACTAGCGCATCCTTGGCAGTGAATCCCCTCGCCTCCAAGTCAACGCGACTCGCATCCGCATTGTCTTCAGAGGCCTCAACCGCGCGGTGACACGCATCATAGCCGCCTGCGATCACACCCTGGACCACCTCCCGCGAAACGCCGAATGTCGGTGGACATTCAGATGCATCTAAAACTCCTAACCGTCCTGACGTCCCAGTGCCGATGTAAAAGAGTCGTCCACCTGATTGGAGCCGCTCGACAATACCGTCAACCGCTGTCGCCACTTCTCCAAGTACTCGCGAAACGGCTGGCGCAACGAGCGCATCCTCTTCATTCATCAACTCGACGATCTGTGCAGTCGAGGCTGAACTTAGATTCGTTGTGCGTGGATTCTCTTGTTCTGTGACAGGAAGTGAGTCGCGTGTATCCGGAGTCATATTTGCCGCAGCATCAGCCCGCGAGAGCAATATGGTTAATATGTTCGCGAGCCATTCTAGCGGCAGCAACGGCTGGAGAGAAATGTGGTGGCTGAAAGTACGCATGGGGCGCGACTTTCAGTACCTCTTTACGAATGCGCTCGACAATCAATTCACCACTCGCCGTAAAGACGCCTCCCACATGGGCGATCTGAAATCTCTCGCGCTCCATGTGCAAGTTCTTAATGACTGTGATCGTTGCGAGTGCCAACTCCGCACCCGACTCTTCGATAATCGCCAGGGCCACCGCATCCTTCTGCTTTGCCGCCTCGATCACGTCCTTGCCAAATCCCGCGAGGCGGTCGTTGGTAATAGACGGCGCATAGATGGCTGTCACTAAATCATCGGCGGAGCTCACGTGGAAATACGAGCAAGCCAGTTCAGTAAGCAAAGTCTTTGGACCACGACCATCAGAAGCGTGCGCCACTCCACGTAACGCACGACGTGCGATCCATGCTCCGCCACCTTCGTCACCAGCAATTGGCCCCCATCCACCCGCGCACATCCTTTTACCGCGCGCGTTGATGCCGCAACAGATCGAACCAGTTCCTGCGATCACAACAATTCCGGGCGCACCGTCAGTCGCGCCATAAAGAGCGATATCGGCATCGGTAACAACTTCGATGTCAGCAATTCCGAGAGTCGAAAGCGCTTCACGCATTCGCTCACGAAGTTCTCTGCGTCGTGCGCCCGCCAAACCGATTTCAGCCGCCAACAAATCGTCGCGGCGGACCTTCGCCATTACACACGCCTTGTCGATTGCTTCACGCACGCATGTGGCAGCGTTGGCGATTCCCACGCGCATTGGATTGGATGGTCCAGCGCGACCTTCACCGATGACGCGCTGGTTCGAATCGAGAATGACGGCGTGGGTCTTTGTGCCACCACCGTCAACTCCAACTACAGAGTGTTGTGCACGCAGTCGTCGGGCGGTAAGGAGATCGGATGTGCGGCGGTCGGCGCTCACTGTTTGGTCTCAATCTGAAACTTAATTGTTGATCATTCTAGGGGCCATAGATTTATAATGGAAACTAAAAGATTTTATTATTCCAATAATTCATCTTGATACGAGGGACATCGAGTGGAAATTCGCCAGTTAAGGGCATTTGTCGCGATTGCGGAGTCGGGAACATTCACCGCAGCAGCGGCACGCGTGCATGTGACGCAGGCGGCCATCAGCATGCAGATCCGGCAATTGGAGAAGGAAATTGGTGCGAGGGTGTTTGTGCGTGCGCCGCGTCACGTAATTCTGACTGAGGCTGGCGAGCATCTGCTGCACCGGGCGCGTCAGATCCTGCGTGAACATGACGCCGCCCTTGAAGAGATTGCCGAACTGGCCGGCGCGGAACGCGGACGTTTGCGAATCGGCAGCGCCTCCGCGATGGTCCTAACTGACCAACTACCGCGCATTCTCAAGGAATTGCGAAAGCAACATCTGCGTGCGGAGATTTCGGTTACGTCAGGGACAAGCGAAGCGTTGGTCGAGCAAATTGTCGCTGGAGAACTCGATATCGCTTTCGTTTCTCTTCCCGTCGACGTTCGCGGTATTCAAACAGATCGATTGAGCGAAGATCAGTTGGTGGCAATCGCCTCGCCGCGACATAAGCTCGCAAAACAAAAAACGATCAGTGCCTACACGTTAGCGGGAGAGAAACTGATTCTTGGCGAGCGTGGCGGCAACACGCGCCGGTTGATCGATCAATTCTTCGCGCAGGCCGGCGTGTCGTTGAAGGTAGCGATGGAGCTAAGCCGGCAGGCAGCGATTCGCCGGATGGTTGAAGAAGACATGGGCGTTGGAATTGTGCCGCTGCAATCCGTGAAGGACGAAGTTGAGAGTGGCAAGTTAGTGCGCTGGTGGATTGAAGGTGCCCAGATCAATTGGGAATTGGGCCTCGCACAGTTGAGTGGCGGATACGAGTCACCGATCATGCAGAAGTTTGTAGCGTTAGCACACGAGACGTTTGCGAGCGAGGCGAATGCGGAGAGCGCAAAAAAAGCAATAAGTAGGGGTAAAAACAAAAAGTAAGAATTTTCTTTGCCAGCATGTCGATTTTCAGGATCTGAAACGTCGTATGGTTGAAAGAGAAATTTCAATCAAAGGAGCAGAAGGATGAAATACCTGTTGTTGATTTACCACGACGAACCGACCTGGCAAGCCCTGACGGAAGCAGAACGCATAGAGATCTACGGTGAATACAGAAAACTAAGAGAAAAGTTGCTCTCGACTGGTCAATTTATCACCGGCTCTCAATTGCAACCGATTGCGACAGCCACGACTGTGCGCATTCGCGAAGGCAAGGAACTGGTCACCGATGGGCCTTTCGCCGAGACGCATGAGCAACTTGGTGGTTATTTTCTGATCGAAGCGAAAGATCTTGATGAAGCGACCCGCATCGCGGCGCAAATCCCATCAGCGAGAACCGGCTCGGTCGAAGTGCGGCCACTGGTCGAAAGCGCAGAAGCAGTTGCTCGGTGAAGGCTTAGAACGAGAGCGAAGCTCTTCAGCACCCTCGCGTCGCGACTGGTCAGCGTTCAAGATTCGTTCATGCATTTGAACTCTCACGCGAAACAGCACTGAATAGCTTCGCTTCGTTCTTCATTCGATCCAACCGGTGGCCTCGGTAATATCATTCGCAGCCTCGATCCGTTCATTGCGCCACGGCAGCGAGTATGCAACGCTCGTCTGCATGTCGCAGTCGCAGGAATCATTAGATCGGGTCTTTCGTGAAGAGTACGGTCGAATCATCGCGACGCTCATCCGCATATCTGGATCATTCGATCTTGCGGAAGAAGCATTGCAAGACGCCTTCACTTCTGCGGCCGCCAAATGGGAACGTGACAGGACGCCGCAGAATCCCGCCGCATGGCTGACGACAGTCGCACATCGTAAGTTGCTCGACGCAATACGCCGCGAAAAGACTCGAACCGACAAGCAGGCAGAAGTCGAATACGAAGCTATTCGCCTGGAACCTTACATCGAACCTGAATTGCCGAACGAAGCTGTAGATTTTCCTGACGACCGCCTGCGTTTGATATTCACGTGTTGTCATCCTTCTCTCAATCGAGAAGCCCAGGTGGCGCTGACCTTACGGACACTCGGTGGACTTACAACACCAGAGATTGCTCATGCGTTCCTGTTGAATGAAACGACCCTGGCTCAGCGGCTCGTTCGCGCAAAACAAAAAATTCGACTGGCCGGAATTCCTTATGAAGTTCCTGCTCTCGACGTCCTTGGACATCGGTTGGTCGCTGTTCAAGCGGTCGTCTATCTAATCTTCAACGAAGGCTACGCAGCAAGCACAGGCTACAGCCTGATAAGAAATGATCTTTGCGCCGAGGCAATTCGTTTAGGACGTTTGCTTTGCGAACTACTGCCCAATGAACCGGAGAACCTCGGTTTGCTGGCGTTGATGTTACTTCAGGATTCGCGCCGCGAAGCTCGCGTCGACGGCCAGGGACAACTGGTTGTTCTTGAAGAACAGGATCGTAGCCGTTGGGATCAGAACGAGATTAACGAAGGCATCAAGACCGTCGAGAGCGCCCTGCGAATGCGAAGAGTTGGTGAGTATCAACTACAAGCAGCTATAGCAGCCGTTCACGCAGAAGCGAAGAACGCTGATGAGACTGACTGGCGCCAAATTGTTGCGCTCTATGAAGAGCTACGCGGTATCAACTCTTCACCTGTCGTAGCCTTGAATCACGCTGCGGCGGTGGCAATGAGCGAGGGCTTCGAGACGGGTTTGAGTTTGATTGAGGAAGTCGGGGCTGAAGGAACGCTCGACACCTACTACCTGTTTCATGCGTCGAGAGCAGATCTGCTGCGTCGTTTGAATCGCTTCGATGAAGCTATTGCCGCGTATGAGCGGGCACTGTCTCTGACCACCAATCGTGTCGAGCAAGATTACTTTCGCAGACGTTTACGCGAGCTGACTCGCGGGATGTCCAATTAAGAATTGAATCATCGGTTCGAAATTTCTTTGAGAGCACCACCCAACACGTCAACATCCTCTTCGTTGTTAAAGAAGTCAGTCGAAACTCGAATCCCCTGGGGCTTCCGGGTGACAATAATCTTCTTCTCAGCTAATGACGCGACCAATGCGTCCGCGTTATCTGCTTGAACCAACGTCTCGGCTGACCGCATTTTTTCTTCGCGCAAAGGAGATAAAACCTTCCAACCAATTTCCTCCAGCCTTTCCGTCAGCTTCCGATTCAGCGACAACGCCCGCTCCTCGATGTTCTTGATTCCGATCGACTGCATCATTTCAATCGATGCACCCAATGCAAACATTCCCGCAAAGTGTGGACACCCGAGCTCCGTCCCCGCTGACGCGTCGTGACGTAGGTGCACTTCGTTATTTGAATCACCGTAGGGATCCTGCACACTCAACCAACCAATCGCGTGCGGTCGACTGCGGGCCAATAATTCGCGGCTGATGTAAACGAATCCCGATCCATATCCCGACAACATCCACTTGTGTCCTGTAGCACACAGGGCATCGATCTTCATTCGCTTGACGTCGACCTCAAACACGCCCGCAGCCTGACTCGCGTTCACAACCAGCGCGTGACCACCCTTTAGTTGCCCGAGCGCTTCGATATCAGTCCGGAGTCCGTTGGAGTACTGCACATAACTGACGGAGATAACTCCAGTTCGAACATTCATCATCGAGGTGTAGTCTTCGGGTGATACTTCGCCGTTCGCTCGTGATTGGATCAGATGAACCGGGATCATGCGATGCATCCACGGAATGGTGGACACAGGAAACTCAAGATCGCACGCGATCACCTCACCGTGATTGGCGAGCGCATCGATAATGAGGTTCATCCCACTCGACGTGTTCGTCGTCAGACCGATCTCATCAGGCTCAGCGTTGATGAACGAAGCAACACGCGCACGCACTTCTTCGCGTTTCGCTAACCAGTCGTCCCAATGAATATCGCCGTCGTCTGACATCTGCTGGTAATAGGCAGTTGCGCCTTCTTTGGTTGAGACGGAGAGCGGCCCGGCGGCAGCGGTGTTGAGATAAGTGGAGTTCCGCGTGACGGGAAACTGCGCGCGGATGTTGGACCAGTCGATCATAGGTGTGTTTGGGCGACGCTCTGTAAGATACAACGGTTCAATCTCAGAAGAACAACGAAGAGAAGTTTCGACCGTGCTTGAATTGTTGACAGCGCCAATCAATCTATTGAGTCAGCGATCAATTAAAGAACGGGAGCGAAGCGACCGATGTCGACCGACCGAGCAGTCAACGGGCATTGACATCGGTCGCTTCGCTCCCGTTCTCTAATGATCGATCTTGACATCGCACCACGTCGCACAACGATCGACGATGCTATTTTTGATTGAATACAACCGCAAACAAGGGCAGCTCGTGACGTTCACGAAATTCAGCGACGAGCAACGCAAAATCGCGGCAGGCCGGCGATTACAATTAGAACTGCTCCTGAATCATCAAAGAATCGATCATGAAGTTGTGTTATTGCATACGGTTGATGAGAACGCGGTTCGTCGAACACACAGGCGCTACTTTGAGGATCTAAGCGAACTGCTTCGAGGTTGAGCTGTTAACTCGGCACGTCGAACCACATCGTACTTAACGCAGGCAGATCCACGCTGGCAGAATATTCTCGACCGTGATGTGCGACTGCTTCTGAGCTCACAGTATCAATTGAGACTCGGCCACTTCCAGCATACACATCTGCATCAGAATTGATCACGAGCTTATATTCCCCAGCCTCCGGCAACACCAACCGGTATTGACTCCGTGCCACCGCTGAAAAATTTCCCACACAAATAATTCGCTTGCCTGTCCTCGGCGATTTGCGCATAAACGCAACAACGTTCTCAAGGGCATTGTCTACATCCAACCATTCAAACCCATCCGGATCACCATCGCTTTCCCAAAGTGAGTTGTTGGCCTCGTACACACGATTCAAGTCGCGCACAAACCTTTGCACGCCGCTATGAAATCTATCATCGAGCAAATGCCAATCGAGACTCTCCGTTTCTGTCCATTCGCGCCACTGTCCAAACTCCCCACCCATAAACAATAACTTCTTCCCTGGATGCGCCCACATGTAGCCGTAGAGTGCTCTCAACTGCGCAAACTTCTGCTCCGCTGAACCCGGCAACTTGTTCAGCAGAGATCCTTTCATGTGGACCACCTCATCATGCGATAGCGGTAAGATGAAGTTTTCACTCCACGCGTACAACAGTCCGAACGTCAACGCGTTGTGATTGCCTGCGCGAAACAGTGGATCAGTTTTGAAATACTTCAAAGTATCGTGCATCCAGCCCATGTTCCACTTGAAATCAAAACCAAGTCCGCCCGAGTAAACAGGTCGACTAACAGCGGGCCACGCAGTCGACTCTTCCGCGATCATGAGTGCGCCCGCGCAGGCGCGATGTGTCGTTTCGTTCAATTCTTTCAGGAAAGCCAACGCTTCGAGGTTTTCACGGCCACCATGTGCATTCGGAACCCATTCGCCTTCTTTTCGGCTGTAGTCGAGATACAACATCGACGCAACTGCATCAACGCGCAGGCCGTCGATATGAAACTCTTTGAGCCAATAGAGCGCATTGGCGATCAAGAAATTGCGGACTTCATTCCGGCCATAGTTAAAAATGTACGTGCCCCAATCCGGATGTTCCCCGAGCCGCGGATCCAGATGTTCGTATAGTGCAGACCCATCGAAGCGACCTAGTGCCCATGCGTCTTTCGGAAAATGCGCCGGCACCCAGTCCATGATCACGCCGACCCCGCGCTGGTGGAGATAGTCAATGAGATATCGGAAGTCGTCGGGCGTGCCATAGCGTGCAGACGGCGCATAGTAATAACTGACCTGATAGCCCCACGATGGACCATACGGATGCTCCTTCAGCGGGAGAAACTCAACGTGGGTGAAACCCATTTCAGAAACATAGTTCCCGAGCGGTTCGGCCATCTCGCGATAGCTGAATGGCCTGTTGGCTTCTTCAATCTTTCTGCGCCAGGAACCAAAGTGAACTTCGTAGATCGATAGTGGTTGCCGAAAGTGTTGTTGACCACTTCGCTGTTTAGTCCAACGCGCGTCTCGAAACTTGAACTTCGACTCATAAACGATCGAAGAGGTATCGGGTGGTACTTCCGTGTATTGCGCATAAGGATCAGCCTTCACGAACGGCAACCCCTTGCGTGTGCGGATCTCGAATTTGTAAAGCGATCCCTCGCCGAGATCTGGGACGAAGAGTTCCCAAACCCCCGATGAACCGAGCCGACGCATTTGGTGAAAGCGACCGTCCCAACCGTTGAAATCGCCGACGACGCTGACTCCCGCGGCATGCGGCGCCCAGACCGCGAATGACACGCCTTTCACGCGATTCACACTCAACAGATGTGCGCCGAGTTTCCTGTAGATCTCTTCGTGCCGGCCTTCGCCAAACAAATGCAAATCGACGTCACCGAGGGTCGGTAAGAATGAATACGGATCTCGCGTTGTTATTCTCTGATCGTCATGGCCGAGTATGCGAAAGCGGTAAGTTGGCACGACTGACAAGCCTGGAATAGAGATTTCGAACAAGCCCGCGTCATGCGTTCGTTGCATGTTATGGGCCCGCTTTAAGATTGTTACTTGAATCTCTTTTGCATCAGGTCGGAAGGCACGGATCACGAGACCACCGCTTGTGAGATGCGGGCCGAGAAGCTGATGTGGATCTGGATGTCGTAGAGAAACAAGTGCTCGTACTTCTTCAGGCGAGAGAAATGCAGACGCGTCTGAATTTTGACGGTTCTTCATGTGGGCAGGCTGTCGGGTTTTTTTTTCCATCAAACGACGGGCGTGAGTTCGCGCGACAAACCGTCAAGCCGCAGGAAAATTTCAGCGCCGTTTCCTTTATCTGCTACGTTGCTCCGCGCCTCCGCCAGGAGTTCCACAAACTTCTCGAGCGGACTGGCGACTCCGATCTGGTTTTGTAATTCAATGACTCTTGCCGCATATCGCAGGACTTGAACAGTTTCAATCCCTGCGAGATCAGAAAAGAACCAGCCGCAACTCGTGAACATCAACAACGAGTTCTTTTGAATCTCCAACAACGTTAGCGCGCGTCGCTTGTCAACATCACTCAACACGCGGCAATGTTCATGAATGAATAAGTCGAGCGACTGACTCCCTCGAAGAATCACACCGATGTAGGCGTTGCGAGCTTCCCATGGATCTCGAAATAGATCGGCACCGAGAACCTCAAAATGGCGGTCCGCATTTGTCCTCAAGAACTCCAGTGCCTCTCGCAAAGGTTTCCGCCAACGCTGGTCCCAAGCTGGCTCCCCGCCAGTTTGACATCCGCAGTTATCAACCCAACGGCCCAGGCCATGACTACAACTCCATGAAGACCCTTGCCCCTCTAAACCCTGATCAATCTCAACTTCAAATTCTGGCTCGTGTGTGTCGAGATACTCACCGTAGTTTGTGATTTGGAAGCCTGCGCGAGGCGCTTCTTCTTCCAGCACGTGCGCCAGACATAAGTCGCCAAACTTGAAATGGTGACCGTAGGTCTCGCCGTCCGTCGCCACATTCACTAATGGGCCACCCTGTGCGACGGCTTTGAAGCGACGAACCAATCTCTCGCTGGACGAAAGCGCGCGTTCGAAGGCAATCGATCGTGCGACTGGTCCATTGTAGAAAAATACTGCGAGAGAACGTCCTGAACCATTACGATGAAAGAACCGATAGGGCTGCGTAGAATCGACGGCACCCGACCGAACGTCGATCCACTGTCGATCGGAAAGTCTTCGAACCCGGCCTGCCTGATTCGGAGCGAGAATTACATAACGCATTCCTTGCTCAATTAGCAGCTCGAGGGTTTCATCGTTACACGCAGTCTCAGGCAGCCACATCGCTTCGGCATCGCGTTTGAAACGAAAGCGGAAATCCTCGGCACCCCAGATTACGTGAGTAAGACGATCACGCTCGTTTAGCAGAGGCAAAATAGCGTGGCCGTATGCCTGAGCGATGGCGTTTCCATGACCACCATGTACTGCGATGCTTTCACAATCCGCATCGAGTATTCGCTGATACGTCTTCGGTTGATGCTTTTGTAACCAGGACAAAAGAGTAGGACCAAAGTTGAAGCTGATGTGAGAGTAGTTGTTTACTATGCGCGCCGATGTGCCGTCACCGATGCGCGCAAATGCATTGGGTCCGTAGCATTCAGCGTGGATACGCTCGTTCCAGTCGTGGAAAGGAGCGGCACTGGGTTGGAGTTCAACTTCCCCTGTTCGTGGATTCTCACGCGGCGGTTGATAAAAGTGACCGTGGATAATCAGAGCAGCCATGTATATTGCCGATTTTTGATTGTAGATTTTTGATTGTCCATTGTGTAGCTAATCATCCAATCTCGGACGGTAGGATCGATGAACAGCAAAACTCAATCACCAATCAACAATCTACAATCTTTAATGCAACGCATCGAACGCCAGACGCGCGGCACCTAACAAGCCGGCATTGTCACCCAACTCAGCCGGTACGATTCGAACCTTTCCCTGCTTAGACTTGAATACACGCGCCGCGACTTGTTTGCGCATTGCTTCTTCGAACAACGACCATCCATTGGCCACGCCGCCGCCAATCACGATAATCTCCGGACTTAGTAAATTGATCACATTCGACACGGCGATGCCCAGGTATGTTCCCATTCGATCGAACACAGTCAGCGCGAGATCATCTCCTTCCAGTCCGAGTTCGTATACCTTACGTGCCGTTATTGTCTGTCCGTTCAATGCTGAGTGCGGAAACCGCGGCAGAATTTCGCCAGCCATCCGCACGATTGATGGCGCCGAGGCAAACATCTCAAGGCAACCTTCGTTTCCGCATTTGCAATGCAAACCGCTAAATGGTTCGACGGCACAGTGGCCAATTTCACCTGCCGAACCATCGGAACCGCGCAAAAGCTGTCCATCTAAAATGATACCGCCACCAACTCCTGTTCCCAGGGTTATACAAACGACGTTTCGACAGCCACGTGCGGCTCCTAACCAAACTTCACCTATCGCCGCAGCGTTCGCATCATTCTCCAGGACAACAGGCCAACGGACCTCGTTTTCGAGCGCCTGCTTTAGCGGAAAGTTGTAGAGGCACGGAAGATTCGGCGCCTGGACGACTACCGCGTTCGCTTTATCGACAAGGCCGGGCACCATCACAGCAGCCGCTAACACCTCGTTGCAGGCGACGCCCGCGTCAGCGCGGCATTTGCGCTCAGCCTCCACTAATGCGCGTATCACGTCATCCGAAGACGCATCTTTTGGTGTTTCGCTCTTTAGCTGCGTGAGGATCTGGCCGGTCTGATCAATCAACGCGGCGCGCAAGTGCGTTCCGCCGAGATCGAATGCGACGACTGAATGATGTTTTGGGACTTGCTGCCGAGGAGACGTATCTGGGTTCACAACAGCGACCCTTTCTAACACCTATAGAAGGATACTACCAAACGCGGCGACAAAAAGATCATCCGAATGGGGTCCCAAGCCAATCGCTATTTCGTGGATGTTGCCGAGGATCTTGGGGCACTAAAAGCCGAAATCTGCTCGTCTGATAGACCACTCACTGAAAGCCATTGCTCACATGCATTCACGAGATCGAAGTCACTAGGCTTCGTCGCAGTCTTACCAAGTTCGTTTTGTCGGCGCCGTATCGCCTCCGATCGACGAATCTTTATGAAAGGGATTCGCGCGTTATTGCGCTGCAACTTCGCTATGTTCGCCGCCAACCACGAGATGATAGTCGCACCTGTCAGCGCCATAGTTCGGTAGCGGTGGTTGTTCGCGCTGCCGCCAAGATCGATCGTCGCAACCTGATCTACAACTTGCCACATGTCGCGAGCACCGTACGCGGATGTGACTTCGGGATCAGAAAGCAACTTGGTTGCGAAGGCGATTTGCTTTTGCAAATCGACCGCAGCATACAGCGTTATCCCTGCGCCGTGTAAAGACAGATTTTGCGCCAGCTCGCGTGCGGATCTTCGTAACGCCAATTCGTTGGCTTCGGCGTTGACCGTGTCGATTTTCGGCTCACTTTGACGATTGAGCGCCGCAACCCGGGCGATGAATCGAAGCCACAAATCATTGAATTCGCGGTTAACGACAACTCCATCGCTTCCACCAGATATCCCAATCGTCCGCGCGTACAGATTACGTCTATCACTTTCGCTAAGTCGCAGCGGTGCTTCCTTGAAATACTTGTACAGGTTGCTGCCAGTACTGCGGCGATTCACCGTCAACAATCCGAGTTGAAACAGTTGCGTAAGACGATCTACCACTTGGAAAAGCTTTAACTCCTCCAGCATTGCAGCAGAGTAGATCACCTGAGCCGCACGTATGTTTTCGGCGACGATCGCGTTTCGCGCACCAAGGTCAGGTAGTTCACTGACCCGGTTCTGATTAAGCATACAAGTTCTCCCGCTCGCTCGCTGTGCAAAAAGCAGTATTCAACGATACCATCCCCATCACTAGAGGAGCCACGGTTGTTTCATTGGTCCCTCGAAAACTGTGCTAATGAAAACGATCGGGATAATAGTTGGCGTTTTAATAATAGCGAGTATCCTCTGGGACACATTTGAGACGGTGATCCTCCCACGCCGGGTCAACCGGCGTCTACGTCTGACTAATTTCTTTTATGCAGCGGTTTGGATCCCTTCCGCTCGAGTCGCCGACCAGATAAAGACACATCGGTTGCGAGAAACCTTTCTCGGCTTTTTTGGCCCAATGTCGCTGCTTGGCCTCCTTGTCATGTGGGCCATCGGCTTAATTATAGGCTTCACACTTTTATTGTGGGGAACAGATTCGGCGCTAAATGTCGGCCAGGCGGAAACTTCATTCGGTACCTATCTTTACCTGAGCGGTGTCACGTTTTTTACACTTGGTTTCGGTGACGTAACTCCGATCTCAACGACAGGACGGTTCCTGGCTGTACTCGAGTGTGCGAATGGATTTGCGCTCCTGGCTGTTTGTATTAGCTACCTGCCAGTCCTCTACCAGGCGTTTTCACGTCGCGAGGCAAGTATTTCACTACTGGATGCACGCGCAGGATCGCCTTCAAGCGCTGTCGAATTGTTACGCAGGCATCGAGCGGAAGACAGCTTTGATGATCTTAATCGTCTATTGAGTGAGTGGGAACACTGGTCGGCTGGCTTGCTCGAGAGTCATCTTTCATATCCGGTCCTCTGTTACTTCCGATCTCAACACGATAATCAGTCGTGGCTGCGCGCGCTGACAACCGTGCTCGATACATGCGCGTTGGTGATGGTCGGAGTGAAGGATGCGCCCGTTTGGCAAGCGCGAATGACATTCGCCATGGCCCGTCACGCGCTGGTCGACATTGCCCAGGTCATGCGAACAAAGCCACATTTGGATGGAGTTCCGCGCGAGTTAAACCGCAATGAATTTCTGCGTGTTACTACAACACTAGAAGAGAATCGAATCTTCTTACCCAATGATGAGAAAACTGAGAAACGACTCGCGGAGTTGCGCGCGATGTATGAGCCTTACGTCTATGCGCTGTCTGATTGGCTGCTGATGCCTGTGCCTCCGTGGATTCTGCCAGCCGATTCGATCGATAACTGGAAGACGAGCGCATGGGGACGAATACAGTGAGCAGCGTGTCCACATGTATTCAATATCGTGGCAAGACAGTCAGTTGCGAAGCTTAGAACACGACGCAACCAGCCGGCTTCGCACCCACCCGCTACCGCGCGGTGATACTGACTGCTTTGTCGATGAGAGTCCAAAGCGAGGTGAGTTAGAATGCGAACCTTCCTAATTCTCTTGATAGTCGCACTCTCGATGGCAATGAGTATCGAAACCGCCGTAACAGAATCTTCAAACGTTCAGTCCTCCTCAACGACTCAGACTAGGCCGCGAGCGCGCGACATCGGTCTGAAGATCGGCATCCTCCCCACGGGTTCACTCAACGCGTTGACTGACGTTACCGGTGTTTTAGTCGGTCATACGACAATCATCCGCGGTAACGACATTCGCACCGGTGTGACCGCGATCCTTCCTCACAACGGAAATCTCTTTCGTGAAAAAGTGCCTGGGGCAGTGTTTGTCGGAAACGGCTTCGGCAAACTCGCCGGTTCGACTCAGGTGAATGAACTTAGCGAGATTGAAACTCCGATCTTGTTAACGTCGACTCTGAGCGTTCCCCGCGTGGCTGACGCGGTGCTCGATTACATGCTCGCGCTGCCGGGAAACGAAGACGTTCAGTCGGTCAACCCAGTCGTCGCTGAAACTAACGACGGATACCTCAACGACATTCGCGGGCGACACATCACACGCGATGACGTGTTGAATGCGATTAAAACGGCAAAAGCGGGCCCAGTCGAAGAAGGATGCGTGGGCGCCGGCACCGGAACTGTCGCCTTTGGATTTAAAGGCGGCATCGGCACCTCTTCGCGAAAATTGCCCGCGTCGTTGGGCGGTTACAGCGTCGGCGTTCTTGTACAAACCAACTTCGGCGGGGTTTTGACCATTAATGGCGCCCCGGTTGGTCAGGCTCTTAAAAGATATTTTTTGAGGGAAGAACTGGAACGAACCGTAGGGTCAAATGACCCAAAGGACAGGGCGGATGGCTCAATCATTATCGTTGTTGGGACCGATGCCCCGGTCGATGCGAGAAACCTGCGACGTATTGCAGCACGGACGATGCTGGGACTCGGGAGAACCGGGGCGTCGGCTTCAAACGGAAGCGGCGATTATGCGATCGCCTTCTCAACTTCTCCGGACGTGCGGATTAGAACAGTGAGCGGTGCAGAACGGACGACCATGCCTCGAACAGTGAAGTCTCTGCCGAATGACGCGATCTCGCCAATCTTCCAGGCTGTGATCGAAGCAACAGAAGAAGCGATCTACAATTCTTTGTTCAAGGCGACCTCAATGTCCGCACGGGGACATAACGTTGACGCTTTGCCACTGGATCAAACGCTCGACGTTCTCCGCCGACATGGTCTAATTGCGTCACGGCCATAGCGTGTGTATCACGACAACTTCACGGTGGTCTAACCTTTTCCTACGCAACGACCAAGTAGTTTGACACGCAATTACCCTGCTGCATAGAATCGCAACATACCCCCGCAGCAAAACTGTTTCCAAGGAGTGAGAACGTGGCAACGAGACTGAATGTTCGTGTCAATCGAAAACGCCCAGAGTCGATGACAAGACAGATTAGAGAACAACTGAACGATTTGATCGATGCGGGATCATTAGCTGCCGGGACCTTATTACCGAGTGAGCGCGAACTCGCCGAGACGCTAAAGGTAGCGCGCAACGTTGTGCGTGGCGCGTATGAACAACTGATGGATGCTGGCAAGCTTCGCAGTGAGGGACGTAAGGGTAGGAGTGTCAGCTCAGGTCGCGGCACAAAGAAGCGATCGACAACGAAGAGCAGCAAAGGCAATTCGAAGGCGCGCAAGAAATAGTAGGCAGCGCCTTCGACTTGTTAATTAAAGCCTCATCGATACCTCAGGCTTCGCAAATCACTCTGCTGCCGCCACGGTTTCTTTACCGAGGGATAATATTTCGTTCTTTATCGCTTTTCGTTCGGCTAACAGGCGGATAAAGAATTTCCGCCTGACCAGAAAGAAAGCCAGGGCTCTTAATCCGCCTAGCGACTGGTCGAATTCCTCAAAGAACAGCACGGCGACGTAGCCGCACAGCGGAACTACGATCAGCGATATGGCGGCAGCCAACCAACCCAAAAGCTCGTAGCTGATCGCAGCTACGAGAAACCATGTCAATGGAAACAAAAGCATCGCCGACATGATCTTGATCGTCGAGATCATGTCCTCAAACTTTCTGGAAAAATTCGTTGCCAGATATCCGCCAAAAAAGTACGCCGGGTAATGGACAACGGTTCCTAGTGCCGCAGGCGCGAGCATCAACAGGAAGACAATCGAACGTTTCAACACCTGCTGAAACACAGCAATGGTGGAACGCGGCGGAGACAAATCATCTGGATTGACTCCTGCCTGTCTTAATTCTTCTTCAAACCGGCTCATTCGCACTTCTAATCGCCGCAGACGTTCGGGCGCGCGCTCCTGCAACACTCCGTAGGCTTTAATGAATCGCTGCTGGAGTTCTAATTCTTCAGTAAGAGTCTCCTCTTCAGGTGTTTCAGCCGTGAAGATTCTTTCAGCACGCGAGATCGTATGCAGCGCTTCTTCGTGTTGCGCATCGAGGATCACCTCACGCAATGCTCTTTCGATCCGGTTCGACAGTTCACGTACAGCGTCACGCGGAGGAGTTCCATCATGTTCGAGTACAACCGGCTTAACAGGAATCGCATTGCCGAAGTAGAGCAAGGCAGAACTTCTGAAGTGTGTTTTCGATGTGTAGTAGAGCCCGGCGGGGACAATTTGAAGATCCGGAACTTCACCAGTCGATACGGAAGCAAGTGCAATTCGTGCAGCACCAGTCTTGATGGGCCGCAGTCCTGGCGCGTTGTGGGAAACACCTTCCGGACAGATCCCAATCGTTCCACCGCTCGCAAGTAACTTCCGTGCTGCAACGAACGTCTCTTCGTTTTTCGTGACATCCGCACCTTGATCTTGCTGGCGGTAAACCGGCAGTGCATCCATCGCCTTTATCAATTGACCCAGAACCGGCATCCGAAACAGAGGGGCCTTGGCGAGAAACGAAACTTTTCGCGGCGTCAAACACAGGAGGAAAACAGGATCGACTAATGCATTCGGGTGATTGAGGACAAAGATAACCGGCGACTTTGTTGGCACGTGCTCGAGGCCAGTAACTTCGATTCGCTTGAAATAGATTCTGAGGGCGAACTTAAGGACGTTGGTTATCAGCAGTCGGACCATACTGGGCAGATGATAACCCAGCGGGGAATCGTCGATGGTTTGTTTGTGTCAGGTGGAAGAAGTGTCTGAGTTTAGCGAGCGTTCGAATAGCGACGCTCTGTTCAGGTGGTATTCAGTACCATTCGGGGTAGCGGATGGCCAAGACTCAACTCAATTAGTGCGGGGTGTTGAGATTTGGCCATCCGCTACCGCGAATGGTACTGAATAGCTTGGGCAGCTGATCAAAGCTTCCTGAGTTTCTCGCTGGTTGAAATCGGTCACTTCGTTCCCGTTCTGACCTGAGTTTCTAAACGTCCTTCAAGCTCCAGATCTCCACGTCGAGCTTGTCGCAATAAAGCAGGTGAGGTTCACCTTTGGGAGTTGGCAGATCGAGCGATTCGATCATTGTTGAAGACATTGAGTTGAGAGTCGCCTTTTGCAACGGCCAGGGATCGTGATAGATACGCGCGCGATATATCTGCCCTTTGTCTTCGGAGTAAAGACAGTAACGCTCAGTTAGGAAAAATTCGAGCGATCCAGGATGGGTATACGGAATCGTGTCGCCGACATCCCACGACGCTTCAAAGTCCGCATCGGGTTCATCGGTCCGCTCCAGCTCGTAATTGATCGTGTTGTCTTCTTCTTCGAGATCGATTTCGGCGTTGTAATAAGGCAGCAGGTACAAACTACGAGCGGCGAGCACGGCAGCAGTGCTGTTGCAATCAAGTGAAAAAAACCAAACACCCGGCACCCGGTCGTAATGCACATAGGTCCGAACATTCAACTCGTCCAGCGCGTTGAAGCCAGGCACCGGCGGAAGGTACGGCGGGAAGCCGCGAACGTCCCACATGGTGAACGGGGTGATCGCGATCCACGCCGTTCCATCAAACATATCGATCTCCAACTCGTCTGGAATTAATGGGCGGAGTAACTTCTCGTCGATCCGCCAATGCATGAACAACAGCTTGCCCCAGGTCTGATGCATCACAGGCTGGCCCTGCGGCCGGCTGCGAATGTCGAGGCGCTCGAGATCGGTTAGGTGCGGTGTCTTGGTCATGGTCAAGTCTTGAGCGGGGCAGTAGCCCGACCGTCAGGGAGGGCTCAAATGTTGGGAGTCAAGCCCTTCCTAACGGTCGGGCTACTGCCCCGTGCGCCACAGCTTACGATTGGTTTACTTCAAATATTTGTCTAACCAGTCAAGAACCGTGTGATACCAGAGCTGCGAGTTTTGCGGTTTCAGCACCCAGTGCCCTTCATCCGGAAACACCAACAGTTTCGAATCAATCCCCTTCCTTTGTAGCGCTGTAAACAACTGCAAGCCCTCGCCGATGGGAACCCGATAGTCCAGTTCACTGTGGATGATCAGCATCGGTGTCTTGAAGTTTGCGACAAAGTTGTGCGGCGACCAGCGCTGATACATCGCGGGATTCGTCCACGGTGTGCCTTTGAATTCCCAATCAGTAAACCAGAGTTCCTCAGTTGCGCCGTACATGCTCGTTAGGTTGTAAACGCCATCGTGCGAGACGAGCACTTTGAAACGGAAACGAGGATCGCTGTTGTGACCCTCGATCCAATCGATCATGTAGCCGCCGTAGCTCGCACCGGCACCACCGATACGCGTGCGATCAATAAACGGACTGCGCCGGATTACATCAGCCACGCCATTCATGATGTCGACGTATGCTTTGCCTCCCCAGTCGCCGGTGATTTCATTCACGAACTGTTGCCCGTAGCCTGTCGAACCGCGTGGATTCGGAGCAAACACGACGTAGCCGGCATTCGCGAACACCTGCGGATTCCAACGAAAGCCCCAGTTGTCGTTCCAGGCGCTTTGTGGACCACCGTGAATTAATACGAGCAGTGGATACTTGCGACTAGCATCGAAGTCCTTAGGTTTCACCACCCAACCGTGGATCTTTCTACCAAGCGCGCCTGTCCACTCCACCTCTTCCGCTTTTGCAAGGCCGGCATCATTCATCAGACGAGTGTTCAGTGCCGTCAGCGCGGTGAGTTGCGAGCCGTCCGCATTCGTCGCATAGACTTCGGCGGGCGCACCCATGGAGCTACTCACGAAAATAATCCGTTTTCCGTCTGGAGTTATTTTTAGGTTTGACGCAAACACGTCGGCTACGATCTTCTTCGCTGGACCACCGGTAATCGGTACACTGTAAATAGGAGCTTTGCCCCGGTCGCCCGCTGTGAAATAGACAATGTTTCCATCCGGCGAAACCACGGCTTCTTCGACCTGTAGATCAAAGCCACGAACAAGTTCAGTACTGACGCCGGATGCGCGATTGAAAAGCATCAAACGCCACCGGTCTGCTTCGAAACCTGCCGTCGCCTGCGATCGATAGACGATGTACTTGCCATCGCGGGTATAAACAGGCGCCACATCGTAACCACGGTTAGCTACAGTGATGTTTCGACCGGCGCCACCATTAACCGGGACTACGTAGATGTCGCTGTTCGTGGAAGTAGCTTCGACCTTGTCTGGATTACGAAGATAAGCGACTTCAGTCGAGTCAGGAGAGAATGCGAAATCGACGCCGGTGCTTGCACCGTACGGGGGCGAATCGAAGTCGCCAGGTGTTAGATCACGAGCGTTACCGCCTTTAGCGGAAGCAACGAAGACGTGCGTTCGCTTCACGTCGCGCCACTCATCCCAGTGCCGGTATAACAAGCGACTCGTAATATGCGCTTTTACTTTGCTCTTCTCAGCGGCTTCGTCTTTCTTCTTGTTGCAGTCTTCGTCATTGCAGTCCGGGTACACATCCGACGTAAAGGCGATCCATTTACCGTCAGGCGACCACACGGGGGAAGCTGCACCTGTCGATATCTTCGTTACCTGCTCCTTGTGGTCTCCATCCGCATCCATGACCCAAACCTGGCCACCGGTTGTGAACGCGATCTTTTTTCCGTCAGGTGACCAACGCGGCGCACTCGAAGAGCGATCGCCTGATGTTAATTGTTTGATGTCGCCTCCTGCGGAAGATACTACGTAGATCTGGTTCACGACGCGGTTCGCATCGAAGTTCACATCGCCGACGGTGAAGGCAACGTGTCGACCGTCTGGTGAAACCTGTGGATCACCAACACGTTTCACTTTCATTAGATCTTCGACGGTGTAAGTCCGATTTTGCGCGGACACGGCGAACGAGAGACTGAGCAGAAGTAGACAGACGAGAGTAATGGACTGCTTCATAAGTGATCCTCGAGTATGGAATTAAGTGGTCGTGGGAAAGCGCGAGTATTATCAGGTTTCGAGTTTGGAGATTCAAGCACCGTCAGTACCGTCACGCGGTCGTCCCCACAACGCCTAACACGCAAGCATCAGTCATCTATAAGAACGCGCACTCGTGCATGAAAGTCAACGCCGATATATATTTTGATCTCGGGTGGCCTGATCTAATTTCTTCGCACCCACAAGGTGGTACTGACTGTTTCCGACAAAATTGACCGAGTCGACAGTGAGTAGTCTGTATCCGTAACTCTTATGTCTATCACCCTGCTTAAAGCGTCACTCTTGATCCTATTCATTGGATATAGCGTTCATGCCCAAACGCTATTTCCGCGCGACGGAGCTTCGATGGTTAATCCTGATGTGCAATTGAAGCTCACGTTTAAGTCCAAGCCGCGAGTTGGGACTAAAGGCATGATTCGCATTGTTGATTCAAGTGGTCGAGTCGTCGACACGCTCGACATGAGCATTCCACCAGGACCGACGAAACCTGTCGATCCTGCGGTGCGCGCAAAAAACTATCTATCATTTCCATATCCCTACGATCGAGCGTCGCGACCGACTAATCGAGACACCAAACCTGGTACGCCGTCAGCAGGTGCGGCGCCCACATCCAATCAATACCAGCTCACAATCATCGGCGGCTTTACTGATGGCTTTCACTTCTATCCCATCACTATCGACGGCAATACCGCGACGATCCACCCGCATCACGACCTGCTGGAATACGATAAGACTTATTACGTCGAGATCGACCGTGAGGTGCTTGACGTCGACAACAATGAATTTACTGGTATCGCGAAAAATGGCTGGCGTTTTACGACTAAGCCGCGATCCAAAGCGCCAACTCTAAATGTTAAGCGTTTCATTGTCAGCTCTGATAGCTCAGGTGACTTCAATACAGTCCAGGGCGCGTTGGACTTTGTGCCGGATCATCTAAAACATCGAGTCACGATCAATGTGCGCAATGGTCTATATGAAGAGATCGTCTACGCTCGTAACAAAGACAACGTGACCTTGCTTGGTGAGAGCCAGGACAAGACCATCGTGCGTTACGCCAACAACGAAGTTTTCAATCCTCATCCGGCCAACATTCGCACCAATCCCGAAGCCGGAACCTTCCCATCACGGCGCGCTGCGGTCGCGATCGACAATTGCAACGACATACAGATCATAAATATGACGCTACAGACAACTGCCTTTGGCCAAGCAGAAGGTTTGTTGATTACGGGCGATCGAAACATCCTTTCCCATGTGACAGTGATCGGAAGTGGCGATGCTCTTCAAGCCAACGGCCGGATCTATATGGTTGATAGCACCGTCATCGGAGCCGGTGATTCGATTCTCGGACGCGGAACGTTGTTTTGTGAGCGCTGTACGATCAAATCCAGAAGCGTCATGATGTGGCCGCGCAATCACCAGGGTGTCCACGGCAATGTTTTCAAAGACAGCACCTTTACTGCGACTGGGATGCCTACGACCATCGCGCGCGCACCGCGGAACGAAAGTTTCACTTATCCCTTTGCGGAAGTGGTCCTACTGAATGCGACGTTGGTGAACATTTCACCGGAAGGGTGGGGCGATGCCGACAAGGGAGGCAATGTGCGTTTTTGGGAATTCCAAAGCCGTAGTCAGGATGGTTCGTTAGTTGACGTGAGTCGTCGAGCGTCGTGGTCCAGGCAACTGGATAAAGTCAAAGATGCGAAGTTGATTGCCGACTACAGTCGTCCAGAATTTGTGTTCGCTGGTTGGACCCCGAAGTTGGATGTTCACTGATTCGTAGCCGAGCGCCCTCGATATTCCATCTGTCAGAACGATATTGCGGTATCGCTGGAGTAATGTGAATTTTAGCGAGTTTGCAGTCGTGGATTTCCAGGCATTGTCCTTGCAAACAGATTTTTTTATGAAACGCTTCCATCCGCTGTTTGCTGTGCTGACATTCGCACTTACCTACAACCTCTCAACTGCCATTGCCCAAATACCCACGACTACCAGTCAAGTTCGTGAACTCATTGCGAAGTCTCGCAGTAAAGATACCAAGACATCCGATGCAGCTAACGACGCGCTATCTAAACTCGACTCAAGGTCTCTGCCTGCCTTAGTCTCAATTCTCAAAAACGGACAGCCTTGTGAACAAGTAATGTCTGCGCAATTGATCTTCAAGCTTGATCCCAAGAACTCTGAGATCGTGCCTGTAATGACGAA
>JBKPMX010000121.1:0-14130 GCA_046765655.1 Acidobacteriota bacterium | reverse complement strand
GTCTCGTGGGCTCGGAGATGTGTATAAGAGACAGCTGTTGTTCCATTGCTCGGTGACTTCGTTGCCGATACTCCAAATGAAGATGCTCGGATGGTTTCGATCGCGCAGCACCATGTCTTCCAGATCGCGTTTGTGCCACTGGTCAAAATCCAGGTGATAGTCGAACTTCGTCTTCTGGATTTTCCATACGTCAAAGGCTTCGTCCATCACAATCAAACCCATTCGGTCTGTTAGCTCCAACAGTTCCGGGGCCGGCGGGTTATGCGAAGTACGGAGGCTGTTCACGCCCATCGCTTTCAGCATTTCCAACTGCCGCTCGATCGCGCGTGTGTTGACCGCAGCACCGAGCGAACCGAGATCGTGATGATCGCAGACGCCACGAATTTTGACCGGCTTGCCGTTCAGGAAGAATCCTTTATCGACATCGAAACGAAAGGTGCGAATTCCGAGCGGTGTCTCGTAACGATCAACGATGCGGCCGCGCTGCTCCAGTTGTGACACAACCTTGTAAAGATACGGATGCTCGTCTGACCAAAGGACTGGAGCAACGACTTTCAGCGTCTGACTTACATCCGCCGCGGTGACTCCTTTTTCAGTTGCTCGTGCTACCTCCCTCCCGCTCGAATCCTGAACGATTGTTGTTAGACTCACCGGAGTAGCATCGTTCGCAGGGGTTTCAACTTTTGTTTTGAAAACTACTGTCGCCGATTGATTATTCACCTCCGGCGTCGTCACGTAAGTGCCCCAATGTGCGACGTGCACCCGATTTAGGGTTGTTAACCAAACGTTTCTATATATGCCCGATCCCGAATACCAACGAGAATTCGGTTGCTGTGAATTGTCGACCTTGACGGCGATGAGATTTGGTCTGGTTCCGTAGACTAGATAAGGAGTCAATTCATATATAAAGGAGCTGTAGCCATATGGACGCTTCCCGAGATAGTGACCATTGATCCAAACCTCACTGTTGCGATACACGCCATCAAACTCAATGAAAATCACTTGTCCCTTCGCGGTTGCCGGAACAGTAAACGTCTTTCGATACCAGCCAATGCCACCGGGCAGTGCACCACCGCCCGTGCCGGCAGGATTCTTTTCATTGAATTCGCCTTCGATGCTCCAATCGTGCGGAAGATTCAGTTGACGCCACTGAGAATCATTGAGCCTCGCGTCTTCACCATGAGCGATATCTCCGAGCTGAAACCGCCAATCCTGGTTGAATGAAACTCGCTTTCCAGGTCGTGAATTTCCTAAACCGATGGAGCTAAGAAGGAGAAGCAGGCAAAGGGCAACACCATTTCGTTTCAGATTCATAATGTGTATCGATCGAAGCAATTCAAGTGTCTCTAGCCAAACACCGATCGCAATCGGACGGGTAGCGACTCGACGCGAAACAAGGTGTGTCGTCTAATCTTTTCTCTGTGCAACCTCTGCGTGCTCTGTGTCTCTGTGGCGCAAAAGATGTAGCGAACACACACCACAGAGATACAGAGCACGCAGAGGTTGCACAGAGAAGAAATTTTATCGGGCGAGTGGTCGTACTTTGATATCCCACTTCACTTTTCCCGCTTGAGGATCTTCTCGCAACACAAACAGAAGCGAGAGAAGCGGGGAAATCTTTAGGAGTCGCTTGTTAACGCTCATTGACTTCATAGATCTTTCCCGTCACTCGAAACGTAGCACTTAAGGGGGCCGCCGCATCGCCTCTCTTAAATCCAGGCTGGCCGCCCCCGATAGTTATCGCAAACTCTCCCGGCTCGATCCTCCGTTTGCCGCTGTCGTCAATCAGAGACATCTGCCGTGGCGTGATCGTAAACGTCACAGTTCGCTTTTCTCCTCGTCGAAGTGAGATACGATCGAAGCCTACCAACGTACGAATCGGCACGGGCGCAGAAGCCACAAGATCTGTCAGATACAACTGAACCACTTCGTCACCATCCTGCCCACCTGCGTTCGCCACATCAACGCTCACAATGATTGGTGATCCTGCCTTAATCGACTTCGCGTTGAACCGCATGTTGCTGTAATCGAATTTCGTGTAACTTAACCCAAAACCAAACGGATACAGCGGTTCTCCTTTAAAGTAGCGGTAGGTTCGACCCTGCATGCTGTAGTCGTCAAAAGGCGGCAACTGGTCAACCGACTTGTAGAACGTAACCGGCAACCGTCCGGCCGGATTGTAGTTCCCAAACAACACGTCGGCGATCGCCGTCCCTCCTTCGGCACCGGGATACCACGCTGCAAGAATTGAAGGAACGTGATCGTTGGCCCAATTCACTGCGACAGCGCTGCCACTCAGCAACACAACAACGACAGGCTTTCCCGTTGCCACTACTGCTTTCAGCAAAACCTCCTGCGGCTTCGGTAATGAGATGTCAGTCCGATCTCCACCACGAAATCCCTCAACCTGCACCGGCATCTCTTCACCTTCGAGGCCCGCTGAAATTCCGAGTACAACCACACTGACATCTGTCGCTTTTGCAGCGTCGACAGCTTCTTCAATCATCCTTTCTGCAAGACGTGGATACGACCAGACCAGCTTCGCGACCGCGTCACGATTGTTTTGGAAATACTCCATGCGAAGGTCGTAACTGCGTCCGGCCTCAAGCGCAATCTCGTTAGTTACTGTTTTGGTTGGATTTTTCTCCCACGCGTCAACGAGCAATTGTCCATCGATATAGAGTCGAGCACCATCGTCGGCGGTGAAACCCAATGTGTATTTTCCAGACTCAGCGGGAGTTAGCTTACCCGTCCAGCGAACCGAGAAACTGTTGGGAGTCAACTGTGCCGTAGGTTGAAAGCGGTCCCAGTTGAAATCAATTTGTCGATCTGTGCGAACGGTCGCTGCTGGGCCACGCAGTTCCGTGTTGTTGAAATACTCGGCCTTAAGGCCAGGTGCAGTACCGTCCACCGTCAGCATTGAACGAGGTACCGTCACGAGTGCTTCGCCCGCTCGCGTTGAACCGAGAGCGTAGACAACTTTTGTGTTAGGTGAGACTGCGGTTCTGATTCCCTGCACCGGTGTAACGAGGCGCGAGGGGCGGCCGTTATAATTTCCCCACAACACATCAGGTGCGTCAGCATTTGGTCCGATAACCGCTACGCTCTTCAAATCTTTTTTCAAAGGCAGTAGGCGTCCATCGTTCTTCAATAGCACAATCGATTCGCGAGCAGTTCGCGATGCGAGTTCGTGATGCTCGACCGAATCGTTTTCAGAAAAGGGTATGCGAGCGTAAGGAACCATCTCAGGCGGATCAAACATTCCGAGTCGAAATCGCGCGGTCATCAGCCTCTTCAATGAAGTATCAATCTCAGCTTCCGTAATCATTCCTTTCTTAACAGCTTCGATCAGTGACTTGTACTCTGTGCCACACGTCAAATCTGTCCCTGCGCGAACCGCGAGGGCCGCAGCTTCAGCTTCTGTCTTAACAAACTGATGTCCGTGATACATGTCCCAAACCGCGCCGCAGTCGGACACAACGTATCCATTAAAGCCCCACTCATGGCGCAGGATGTCGAACAGTTGTTTGCTTTCACAAGCCGGTGAACTGTTTAGTCGGTTGTATGCGCACATGATCGAATCGGCTTTGCCTTCCATGATCAGCGCGCGGAACGCCGGCAGGTATGTCTCACGAAGATCGCGTTCGCTTGGTTTAGCGTCAAAACTGTGACGCTCCGGTTCTGGGCCGCTGTGTACGGCGTAATGTTTGGGAGTCGCGATGACCTTGAAATAGCGCGGATCGTTTCCTTGTAATCCTTTTACGAACTGAACCCCCATCCGCGCGGTCAAGTATGGATCTTCCCCGTACGTTTCTTGTCCGCGGCCCCAGCGCGGATCGCGAAAGATGTTGATGTTTGGACTCCAGAAGGTGAGCCCCTGATACCGGTTCCGTTCAAGGTTGCGCGCAAAATAATGGTGCTTGGCACGTGCTTCGGTCGAGATGACGTCCGCGACCTGGTACATCAGTGCCGTGTCCCATGTTGCGGCTAAGCCGATGGCTTGCGGAAAGACTGTCGCGTAACCGGCCCGCGCAACTCCATGCAAGGCTTCGTTCCACCAGTCGTATTGCGGAATATCCAACCGTTCGATCGCAGGCGCGCCATTCTGCATCTGCAAGACTTTTTCTTCGAGCGTCATCCGTGAAACAAGATCGTTGACGCGCACCTCGATTGGCAGATTGGGATTCTTGTAAGGCGGCAGCGATTGAGTGATGGCTGTGTTTGAGAAGAATGTTGAGGATAGAAGTGTGAGCAGAAGGAAGAGCGCTGAGGCATTTCTTAGGCTTGTGCTCATGATTTGGCGTTTGGTCGAAGTCTGCGATTTCTGCGCTTAACGCGTTAGTCCCTCTACTATGAATACTGCTTCAACACACGAGCAAACGATTACTAAAGAACGGGAGCGAAGCGACCGATGTCAATTCGCCACACACTCAATGCACGTTGACATCGGTCGCTTCGCTCCCGTTCTGTAATCGATGTTACCGTGGGCCTCAAAACATCGTAGCTCGCTCAAGTTAATACGCGGCGCCTCACATCGGATGGCAATGGCGAGTACAAGTTACTCATGACCATCTGCCGAACACAGACACTATTGATTATCGAACGCCGAACAGGATATCGACGGTTAACTGATCCAGGCGTTCGTAAGGTAGAGGCTTCGCTGCTAATTCACTCCGATCGACCCGAAGCTCCTTTATCTTTTTTGCTTTGTCGGAATTGTAAGAACCAACTGATTCAATGTCCTCTCCGTTATCTCCGCGTATTTCACTCAGGAGAGACTGAACCTCTTTATCTTCATCAAACTGCCGCGCCTTTTCCTTAAGTATTAAATAATTCCGCATGCAACCTGCGGCAAACGTCCACACACCTTCTTCGTTCTCGCTGCGATAAGAATGTGCATCGAAGTGACGTGGACCATCGTAGGCTGATTCCAGCAGTCGAACCAGAAAGAAGAGATTCTTAATGGACTCTGAGCCAAAGCGCAGATCCTGATCGAATCGCGGCCCCTTTTGATCGTTGAGATCGATGTGAAAAAGTTTTCCGGCTTCAATCGCCTGTGCCACAACGTGGTAAAAATTGAGACCAGACATCTGTTCGTGGCCGACTTCGGGATTCACTCCAACCATGTCGGAGTGCTCCAGAGTGGCAATAAAAGCTAGCATCGCGCCGGTAGTTGGCAGATAGATATCGCCACGCGGCTCATTCGGTTTTGCTTCCAATGCAAAGCGGTATTCGTAGCCTTGATCGATTGAGTATTCACAAAGAAAATTGAGAGCCTCCCGATTCCACTTAAGTGCCTCACGCGGATCTTTTGCAGCATCGACTTCCGCCCCCTCTCGTCCACCCCAAAAAACATAAATGTGCGCACCAAGTTCTGCACCGAGATCCATTGAGCGCATCGTTTTCTGCAATGCATACAACCGCACTCGCGGATCGCTCGAAGTAAATGCGCCGTCCTTAAAAACTGGATCGTAGAAAAGGTTGGTGGTTGCCATCGGGACTTTCATCCCGTAGTCGTCGAGGGCTTGTTTGAATTCGCGGACGATGCGCTCACGTTCCGCTGTTGTCGCGTCGATCGGTACAAGATCGTTATCGTGAAGATTGACGCCGTAAGCACCGAGTTCGCTCAAACGCTTCACCATGGTTATCGGACTAAGAGTCGCGCGCGTCGCGTCGCCAAACGGATCTCGTCCGCGATTGCCTACAGTCCACAGACCAAAGGTGAATTTGTGTTCCTTTGTCGGTTGATAGTTATTAGTGGTCATAGTGCCCCCAATGCCCGCGTCCTTTTTTCTTTGTTCGAATTCACAGTGTCAATAACAGAATAAAAGGCTGGTTTCGGTTGGCCTAATCGATCGAACAGCAGCGGGTAATTTGTGCGTCCTTTGATCGGCCAGTTGTTCAGCCACGAATCGCCGTCGGTAATTCCCCAAAACGTAACGCGATCAATAACGTCCCTGTGTTTCAGATAAACGCGAAAGAGATCAGCGTAACGGTTCGCCAATTGAGACTGTATCGAGTCAGGTAATGCTGCCGTGTATGGATTTAACTCGGGTGTCGGCGCAACATCAACTGCATAGTCAGCACCAATGCCCGTCGTGCGGGGAAGAACGTCAACATCAAGTTCAGTAATGTTTACTTTCAGACCCAATTGTGCGAAAGCATCAATGGTAGCATCTTCATCAACGATTGAAGGCCACTGCAATCGATTGTGGTTCTGCAGGCCGATACCTGCGATCGGAACGCCGTTCTGCTGGAGCTTCTTCATCAGAGCAACAGCTCCAGTACGCTTGGCGGGAAGCTCCAAGTCGTAGTCGTTGTAGTAAAGTTTTGCTGCGGGATCTGCCTCATGTGCAAATCGAAAAGCTTGAACCAGGTAATCCTCACCAATGATCTTCAACCATGGCGATTGGCGCATCGTTCCGTCCTGATTCAGCGCCTCGTTTACCACGTCCCAACTGTTAATCCTTCCCTTGTAGCGACCCACCACCGTGGAGATGTGCTCGCGCAGCCGGCGTAATAGAGTTTCGCGATCGATTGGCCGCCCGTGATCATCTTCAAACACCCAACGCGGAGTTTGATTGTGCCACACGAGCGTGTGGCCCACGATAAACATGCGGTGCTTCTCGCCAAATTCGACGTAACGATCCGAAGCTACAAAGTCGTACCGGTTCGCCTGCGGATGGACCAGAGACCATTTCAAGACGTTCTCGGAAGTAATCGAATTGAAATGTTTGATTACGATCCCTGCGCCGCGAGTGTCTTCTTCAAAGAACTGTCGTCTGTTAAGCGCTGCACCGATCTTGAATGCCCCTTTGAAAACCTCTCTTAATTTCGGCTCGTTCTGCGCTGCAAGCGGAAAGGCGAGCGGGAGCAACAAGACTAGGAGACACAGCCCGCCCAAACTATTTCGCCATAACTTCCAGTTTAGCCGTTTCATATTTAACCGAGCTTGTTCCTACCATGACGTCGAACCAGCCTGGCTCGACGACGGTTTTCATATTCAAGTCGAGAAATGAGAGCTTCTCAGGCGTAATGACGAACTCGACGGTCTTACTCTCACCGGGAGCAAGGGAGATGCGCTTGAAGTCTTTGAGTTCCTTCACGGGCCGAGTAACAGAACTCACGAGATCGCGAATGTAGAGCTGAACGATCTCATCACCAGCTCTTGTGCCAGTATTGGTAACCGTAACTGTGACCTTTGCCTCACCTGTGACTGCAATTCGCGCGGGTTCAATCTTCAGATTTGAGTAGTTGAAAGTCGTGTAGCTAAGACCGAAGCCAAACGGGAAAAGCGGCTCTTTGTTCGCGAACAAATAACCGCGGCGCGCGGTCGGCTTGCGATTGTAGTAAATCGGTAACTGGCCAACAGATCGCGGAAAGCTAATCGTAAGTTTGCCAGCCGGATTGTAGTCGCCAAACAAGACATCAGCGACGCCCACACCAGTTTCTTGTCCTAAATAGAAGCCCTCCAGAATTGCCGGTACGTTCTCGGCAATGTAGTTGATCGACAGTGGTCCACTGTTGATGAGTAGCACTATCGTCGGTTTGCCGGTCTCAAGAATTGCTTTGACGAGATCGTTCTGCCGACCTACCAAATCGAGACTGTCGCGGTCGCCCAGATGATTGTCAGCCCAGCCCTCTTTGTTTGTATCCTCGTTGCCGCCGAGGACCAGCAACGTTACATCAGCCGTTTTAGCAACGCCGACAGCTTCGGCGATCAGTCTTTGATCGTTTGCCGGATCGCTGAGATGAGCACTGTCCGCAAACCAATTGCCACCCTCTTTAGTTATCTTGCAGCCTTCGGCATACTCTACTTTAACGCCGTTACCAACTTTGTCTTTGATCCCCTGGAGCACGCTAATACCACGACCGGGATTGTCGCTGTAACCACCGAGATGCACTTCCGCCGCATTTGGCCCAACTACCGCGATCGACTTCAACGCGTTGCGATTTAAAGGCAACAGATTGTTCTGATTCTTTAAAAGCGTAATCGATCTGCGCGCCGCCTCTGCCGCCAGCGCTCTGTGCTCACTGGAATTCGTCACTTGTACAGCACGTTCGACGTCCACATATGGGTTCTCAAATAGACCTAACAAGAATTTTGCGCGCAGGTTTCGAGCGACAGCGCGGTTCAGTGTCTCTTCTGAAACGCGTTTGTCCTTCACTAAGGCTAATAGGTTCGTAAACGCATCAGGGTCTGGCAGTTCGGTATCAACGCCTGCTTCAATTGCAGTCTTCGCCGCGGTTGGTTTATCTGCTGCGAGGTGATGCAGATCCACTAGTTGGGGTATTGCGTAGTAATCAGATACGACGTGCCCTTTGAATCCCCACTCTTCACGCAGAACTTTCTGTAGTAACCAATTGTTAGCGTGAGACGGCACTCCATCAATCTCGTTGTATGACGGCATCACACTCATGATGCCAGCTTCGGTTACGGCGGCCTTGAAGCTAGGCAGGAAATATTCTCGCAGTGTGCGTTCCGAAAAATTGACGGGTGCGATGTTTGTACCACTTTCAGGTTGGCCGTGCGCAGTGAAGTGCTTGGCTGTGGCGATCACGTGGTTTCTATCAATGCCGGATCCGGTCCCTTGCAAAGCTTTTACAATTGCCACTGCCATTCGCGAAGTGAAATAAGGATCTTCGCCGTAGGTCTCTTCAGTACGTCCCCAACGTGGATCGCGCCCTAGATCCAGATTTGGTCCAAGCACTTGATGACTACCGCGCGCTCGTGTCTCAAGCGCACCGGCCGTGAACACTTTGGAAATAAATTCCGGATCCCACATAGTCGCGAGCGCGATAGGCTGAGGAAAGCTAGTGCTGCCCTTCGCCATATGTCCGTGCAGGATCTCGTCATGAAGAATCGCGGGAATGCCTAAGCGCGTGTTCTCGATTAACCACTTCTGTACGGCATTGGCAAACATCGCTCCTTGACGCGGGTCTTTCTGTTCCCGCTGTCGGGCGATCTGGCCGATCCCATATTTCAATACTGTCGCAGCTTTTTCCGGAGAGAAGTCGCCGCGGTCAGTTGAGAAATCACCGGGTGGATTAACCTCCGGACGATTCGCCCAAAGGCACGTCAACTGCGCAACCTTTTCTTCGAGTGTCATTCTCGACAAGAGATCGGCCACGCGTTGATCAACGGGAAGAGCTGCGTTCTTGTAGGGCGGCTGACCTTGTGACGAACTCATGTGCGCAACCGGCAACGAGACTGCTGAGACAGCGACAATGCTCAGGATAACGCCAAAAGCTCTCGTTTTCATTCGAGCTAGTAGTTCCCTTCTACTTGGTTTAGTTGTTTTCTCTGTGCAACCTCGGTGTTCTCTGTGTCTCGGTGGTGGGCTTTGCGCGAGATCGTCCACCACGTAGACACAGAGAACACCGAGGTTGCACAGAGAAATTCAAACCGACACTAACGTTTGATTCAGTCAGATTCAGAAACCGAAGTACCAACCCATTCATTGAAATTCCCGGAGAACATGCGAGTCACATCACGAGAAATCTCTTGAGCCGCTACCGCACGGCCACTATTCAACAATTGCTCGTATGAGTCAAAGAGAGCATCCGCGATTTGTTTGCGTGCATGCTTCCATTTGTAAATCAATTGCTCAAGCACTCGCGAGTCAGAATGTTGCGGAATGAAACTCTGTCCCAGCATTTCGATTCGTTCGCGTGTAATCTCCGAAACGATCGAGGGGTTATTGAGAAACCACCAACAACCAAAGGGCATTAAGTTTCGAAACTTCCTTGCAGCAACGCACAGTTCGTGTTGGTTTTCCCGAGAAAGAAACGTGACTAAGAACTTCACATCCGGGTAGGCTGCACAAACTCTTTCGATTGCGCTGACATCCGCTCTGCCAACAGCGTCGCCGGCTTCTCTTAGCGACGCGTTTACGCGCCGGCGAACGCCAACCATCAGTGTCAAGGGCAGATTATTTTCCTGGGCCGTCGGCAACACCACTTCTCTCAACAACCGATCGCGGCTGTCATCACTCGGAAATTGAAAATCAGGAGGCAGCGACAATGCCATATACACCGGGCTCATCCGCTTTATCCAACCATCGATCAAACGTCGGAGCTCGGTACTGCTTCCCATCTGAAGATCGGGCTTGTTGAATAACCGGTCCAACCTTAATGAACACTTAAAGCGAGAGTCCGAGATGACATTGCTGGTCCAGAGCTTGTTCTCTGCTTCATCCATCGGGTCGTTTGTCATCACGACACCGGTTACGCGAGCGATCTCTAAAACATGATCGACGTGTTCGGGCAGATTTCGAGAACTAAAGAACTCGCGCGCTTCTGTCAGGTCAAGAGCCCGCGTATCGAGACCAAATGCGTCGAGCACGGAAATAACTCCGCGCGCCGCCTCAGAGGTGGGTGAACTGTCCACAAACAACGTCTTCCAAACAAGGTCTGCCTGATCTGTTTTCGAAAGCGGCCAAAACTGATCTGGAGAGATCTTCAACGATCGAAAGGCTTCGGCAGTCAGATAGTGATACGTCAGCAGTTCATCCAGCCCAAACAGGCATAATCCTCCGAAGCTCGCAGGAAAGAGATGCGTGTGCACATCCATTACCCATGTTGAGTTCACCACCGATTCAACCTGCGCTCGCAGTTCACCCGCATCAGTAAGCAACTGCGAAAACTTCGTATGCCTCTCAACTGAGATGACCATAGACTTCCCTTACTTTCTACGCGTCCCTTATTAACACGGAATCTCTGGTACTCTTGTGTCCAACGGATCGGCCCATCGATCATTCGGTATCGTCGGCGTCCAACCCGGCCTCAAAGGATCCTGGTCATAAGGATACGAACCAAGCCGCCGATACAACTCTCGATACTCAGCAACCTTCTCGCGATCCAACTTAACACCCAGACCGGGACCAACAGGTACGGCGATCGCTCCATTCTCGTACTTCAACTTACCACCCTCGATGATGTCGTCGCTCAAGTGATGGTAATGCGCATCAGCGGCGAACGTTAAGTTTGGAATCACCGCGCCGAGGTGCAGCATAGTTGCGAGCTGGATACCAAGTTCGCCTGACGAATGGACAGCCACTCCAATTTGAAACGCCTGGCAGATTGCAGCAGCTTTCACGCACGCGCGAATGCCGCCCCAAAATGTGGTGTCGAGTAGCACTACGTCAACCGCGGTATTCAATGCGTTCGCAGCAAGCTGTTCAAAATTCACGACGACGGTGTTTGTTGCCAATGGCATGCTGACTTTCTCACGCACGCGACGCATGCCATTCATACCAAAGACCGGATCCTCAAGATAATCATTGCGAACGTGCTCGATCTGTTGTCCGAACCAGATGGCAGTCTCAGTGGACCAAACGGCATTCGGATCAAACCGAAATCGGTCGCCAGGGAATGCAGCGGCGAGCGCCCGATAGCACTCAAGTTCATATTCCGGAGGAAACACTCCCCCCTTAAGCTTGTGTGATCTGAAACCATAAAGCTTCTTCAGCAATTGCGCTGATTCGACCAACTGTTCAGCGGTGCGCACCTCACCTTTTCCAGTCTGCGGGTTCGCATAGCGAAAGAATAAATAGGAGGCGAATGGAATGTGGTCACGTAAACGTCCTCCAAGGATTTCCGACACTGAAACATTCCACTTCTGCCCAAGGATGTCCAGACATGCAAACTCGAGTGCCGCCAGCATCTGTGTCCTATTGTTATAGAGTGATGCTGTTGGATTGCTGATTAGAAATCCCAGTTCTTCCAGTCGCGCCGGATCGTGTCCGATCAGGTAACGCTTAAGTGCCTGAAAAGCAGCTTCCGCTGATTCCCCACCTCCGCCCATCTCGCCTAAACCGATCAAACCGTCATCGGTTTCGACCTCCACAATTGTCCGCACAAAGCGACCCCAATGACAGCCGTTAGCGTGACGCAACGGCGCCTCCAGCGGTACTGTCACTGTCGTCGCGCGAACGTCGGCGATTCTCATCAGCGAATATTAATCACCACTCCAAAGCCTTCGCCTTGTAGTCTGCCAGTGTTTTTGCCGGAGGCTCGACTCCCACTGGTAACGGTTTCTGCGAAAACGTCTGGAAGTAGAGTAAACACGCATCTCGCCACCAGATCGCATCGCGCTCTTGAATACTCAACTTCTTACTGACAGCGGAGTGTCGTTCCGGGTCTATTGCCGAACTCAGACTGGACCAGGCGGCGCGTGTCGACCTCACCCAATCCACACCACTCTGATAATGCAAAGCGAGTTCATCCCACAGTGTGCGACCAGACTTCATCTTATGATTCCACCCCACATGGTGAAACCAAAGGAGAAATTTCTCCGGACACTTTTGCACATCAGCGAACTGGTCACGAGCTCCCGAATGGTACTGACTAACGGTATTGCTGCCACTCTTCGTGCGATCGAAACCGATACCGAATGCATCTGCTCTATGGTAATAGACTGGATTCCAATCGTCTCGCTTTTCAGTATTCCACCACGGCGCCGGACCATAATGGTGTCCGCCCCACATCAAATGATGGAGTCCGAGCGGCGTCATGTAATTGACAACCGCTTCATGTGATTGGAGCATCAAGCGAACAATAGTGGTCACTGACCGCGGATCGTAAGTGAGCGTCGCCTTCGTCCACTCGGTAGCAATCTCATCAGATGAAATACTCGGATTCCAGGCGAGTCGACCAAACGCGTACCAATTCGCTTGTAGTAGATCGTGGCCCGTCCAGTTTCGGTCGGAGCCGGTATTTGCAACACCGGCGATTCCTGTCAAGCGCTGACCATACAACGCACCATCAACGACCTTCGTTACAGTTGAGCCGCGGCCGGCTGCGAACGTGTCGGCGTCGAGGAACTCACGCCACATCGGTGCGAGAAAAACGAAGTGGTTCGAAAAGCCGAGGTACTCCTGAGTGATCTGGAACTCGGGCATCAATTGCGTGTTGGGCATACCGCCGAACAACGGATGAAATGGTTCGCGTGGTTGAAAATCGATTGGTCCATTCTTAACTTGGAGGAGAACGTTTGGAGCAAACTTACCGTCGAATGGATGCAGGTTCTCGTAGGCAGCACCCGCGCGGTCGTAATCGGACTTCATGTCGTAAACAAATGCGCGCCACATGACGACACCCTGGTGCGGCGCAACTGCCGCGGCGAGCATGTTAGCGCCATCAGCGTGCGAGCGATTGTACGTACGTGGACCAGGTTGGCCTTCGCTGTTGGCTTTGACGATGAAACCGCCGAAGTCTGGGATCAATTTGTAGATCTCATCAGCCTTCGCCTTCCACCACGCGATTACAGATGTATCGAGAGGATCGGCCGTCGGTAACTTTTCCAGATCCATGGGAGCCGAGAAACGTGCAGCCAGATACACCCGAATTCCAAACGGGCGAAAGATAGCGGCGACTGCGGCGACTTTCTCGAGGTATTCGGCTGTAAGAATTTTAGAATCGGCGTTAACGTTGTTCAGCACTGTACCGTTGATGCCGATGGAGGCGTTGGCTCGTGCGTAGTCGACTAATCGCGCATCGATGTGCCCCGGCAGTTCGTCCCATTTCCAAAGCGACTTGCCTGCATACCCTCGTTCGATAGTTCCGTCGAGATTGTCCCAGTGGTTAAGGAGCCTGAGTTGCAATCGAGGCTTCTGATCCACGCTCAAACGATCGATTGATTGTTGGGATTGGATTAAACGTAAGAAGTGGAAGGTGCCGTAAAGCGACCCGATGTCATTTATTGAAGCGATTACGAATACGGCTCGATTCCCATCTCTGAGCTGACGGATACGGAATCCTTCTCGACCAAGATTTCTTAATTCAGACTCCCATCGCAGGTTGCGAATGAGCGGTGAGGTTTCGGGAGTGCCGACGACAACGGAGGCTTCGCTCGGGTTTTGCACAAGCTTGATCGGAGTACCCAGCAGTTTGCTACAACCAAGAGTTAGTTCGTCGCGAACCACATCGAATGTCTTGGATTTGCCTTCAATCGAAATGGACGTGATGAGCTGTCGGTACATGTTGAGCGAGGTCGGCGGAAGTTGGTCGTAGCGCAGCCAAAGACGATAACCGTCGTCCGCCTTTGCGCTCGCAGCGAAAACAATCAGACACGCACACAGAGGCAAAACCCTTTGGAGTGCGACGGCCTGACGTCGCTTTGTTAGAACC
>JBKPMX010000120.1:0-11756 GCA_046765655.1 Acidobacteriota bacterium | reverse complement strand
TCAACAGCCATAGAAAAACTCAAGGTACATAACCTCAACCACTCAACCTTCATTAATAACAACTCAAGCTAATTAATTGCAGGTCAGGAAGGGTGGTTTACCCCCGCTGAGATCCATTACCACTCAAGCACCGAATTGAGGGTGATTGTGTCACAGGTGGTCTGAATGCAACTTGAGCGGGGTGAACCGCCCTTCCCGACCTGCAACTTAATTAGCTTGAGTTGTTTTCGTGTAGGTTGAATGATGGCTGTTATGTACCTTGAGTGATTTTAGAGTGCACTACAACTAAGCAAAGTCCATCTTCGGATGCATAGTGTGCCAGTTGGTTGCTCGTTCGTATGCAAGTGCCACTCGCAGCGGCGACACCTCATCATAAACTCCACCAGTAAACATAATCGCGAGCGGCAAATCATCACCGCGATCTTTGATGAAGCCGCACGGTAGCACCACTGCCGGATGTCCAGTCAAATTCGTTACCAGCAGGCTTGCGCTACCCGGAGCCGGACTTACAAACACGTCCCACAGCGACATCAACTTCTCCATTTCCATTTGCAAGAGCGTGCGTGCTCGTTGTGCTCTAAGGTACTCGACGGCAGGGATGAATCGTGACGTGCGAAATGTGTTGGGCCAATCGCCAGGACTTTGTCCTGACAACTCGTTCACCCGACCATCGCGCGTGATGTCATCAAAAGCCGCTGCTGCCTCCGCTGAGAGAATGAAGCGCAAGGAACCTGCCGGCAGCTTTGGAAGCTCAATCGCGTTTAGTTTGGCGCCAGCTTTTCCGAGCGTTTCGAGAGCTGTCTTGTATATTGCGCGGCGCTGCTCAAATTGCTGCCGCTGTTGTTCATTCAGTTGTGCATTCGGTGTCGGCTCAAACTCCGTTTTCAAATATCCGATTCTCAGTCCACTGATGTTTGTGTCGGGATTCCAGTTGAATGGCGCGTCGCCCACTGTGATGTCCTTACCATCGGGCCCATAGATCGCGCTCAACGCAGCAGCGCAATCTTCCACGCCACGACAGATTGGACCAATCTTATCCATGGTCCAACTCAAACCCATGGCACCGTAGCGACTCACGCGTCCGTACGTCGGTCGTAACCCGGTACAGCCACAACGTGACGAGGGCGAAACGATCGACCCAAGAGTTTCTGTACCGATTGAAAATCCGACAAGGCCTGCGGCGGTCGCCGATGCAGGGCCGGCAGATGAACCACTTGATCCCTGTTGCGCTTCATTCGGTACCCATGGATTGCGCGTAACACCTGCGAACCATCGAGGCCCCTGTGCCAGCGCACCCATCGAAAGCTTCGCAACTAAAACCGCACCCGCATCGCGCAAACGCTGGACCACCGTCGAGTCGTAATCGATCACTTGATCCTTGTAGGGCTCTGCACCCCACGTCGTCTTGATGCCCTTCGTCGCAAATAGATCCTTCGCGCCCCAGGGAATCCCGTGCAAAGGTCCCCTGTATTTACCGCGCTTCAGATCAGCATCAGCGTCGGCAGCTTGTTTCAATGCCAGGTCCTCAGTCAGTGTCACTACACACAACAGCTTCGGACCGAATCGCTTCAGGCGCCCGAGGTACATCTTCGTAAGTTCAGTTGACGACACTTTCCGCGTGCGGATGAGTTCAGCCAATTGCGGCACGGTTGCAAACGCCAGATCTTCGACACTCTTAAACTGAGGAAGTTCCGTTTTGCCAAAACGAAACTTAGTCTTCTGCACATACAACTCTTTTTTCGCGCGTGCTGGATGGAACGCTATCGCAGGCTCCGTGTCTAGTGGGACGTCGATCTTACGCACCGTCTCGTATGAATCGAGATTTCGATTCACGCCACCAACCGCCATTGCTTCTTGCGCGTCAGTGAATTCAATGCCGAAAAGTTTCTCAGCTGTATGCATCATATCCTTCGTGATGCGCGGCGCAGGCGTGGGCGACGGTGATGGCGACGGCGTTTGGGCTGGAGCAGGGCTCGGAGTTTGAGCTAGAGATGATAGCGGAAACGATGAAGCTGCCAGCCCAGCGACGCCTAGTGCCGGGAGTGTCTTAACAAAGCTTCTGCGATCGAGTTTCTGTTTACGTTGGCGATTCGTCTTGTTCTTCATTCAAAATCTCTCCGCTCACTTAATCATTGTTCCTGTTCCAACTCCCTGAGTCGTTGCTGCTCCGTATTTCACTTTTAAGACCTTTGCTTTGCCAAACCGGTACATCGTGACGATGAACATGTTGTCGTATTCACTTTCCGGGATGATCGGAAAATTTTCGCCGCTCAAGATATTCACGATTTCCGGCACCGTGTTGTTGTGACCAGCGATGAAGACTGTCTGACCGCGATTGTTTGAGAGAATGCGGCGTGTTAGTTCGGCCGACTGTTTCGCATCGATAGAACTGACGGATAGGCCGAGACGATTCGCCAGTGGTGCGACGGTTTGCTGTGTTCGCTTGTATTGGGTGGCATAGATCGCCTGAACACCTGAATCGCCAAACATGCGAGCGATCTCTTGTGCACGCGCTTGTCCTGCTGAACTCAGATCGGGGTCGGGATTATTTGGTTCTATATTTTTTTCGGCGTGCCGAACGATGATGACTGTCGTCACCGGTCGTAGGAAGGTAGAAAAATAGCCGAAGACAATCACGGCTACGAAAACAAGAGCCAATAAAGAGAACACAACGATGGTTCTCAGGCGCGTATGCGGTTCCGGTGTTTGATCCATGAAGGAAGAGAAGTGCTTATGTGATCGGATGCGTACAATACCATTCACCGTGGATTATTTCGAGACCTCTTTGGAGTGCGGCGGCCAACCGCCGCTTTGTGATTGCTTTCGAATCACGGATACCAAAGCGGCGGTCAGACCGCCGCACTCCAAAAGTGCAAACACTATTTGGAGGTGGTAGTCTATGAGCTCATAGAACTACAATTTCGCACGCCCGGTATCCGACACTACGAATACTGGTGTCATTAGAAAGGTCATTTCAGGATTGTGAGCGAGCCGCAAAAAGCTGATTTTTCCGAAGTAATTGCCGAAGAGTTTGGCGCAAACGCGACGTACGTCCAGTCGCTCTTAGAACGTTATCGAAATAATCCTGATCTCGTTGACGACTCGTGGCGTGCTTATTTCAACGAGCTGCTCCACGACGGGAATAGCGCTCCGCAGTCTGACAACGGACGGGCTGCATCAGCTGTTTCGACCGACCATCAATCCACTGCATCTCCGGCCGCGGCTGCGCCCGCGATTGCAGCGCCAATTGTTCCCAAGGCTCAACCTGCTGCTACTCCGATCCCAGAAGATGCTGAAGCTTCACCGATTCGCGGCGGTGCTCTGAAGATTGTCGAAAACATGGAGCAGAGTTTGTCTGTTCCAACCGCAACGTCTCAAAGACGGATTCCCGTAAAACTTCTCGATGAGAATCGCACCATCATCAATAAGTATTTGATTGAAAATGATCGCGGCAAAGCGTCGTACACGCACCTTATTGCGTGGGCAGTTTTGCGGGCGCTGGATGATTTCCCGCAGTTGAATGATGGTTACGTCGAGAATGAAAACGCGCCTGCAAGATTGAAGCGCTCTCATGTGAATCTTGGGATCGCGATCGACCTCGCAAAGAAAGATGGCACACGTACGCTGCTCGTCCCGAATATCAAGAATGCAGAGACGCTATCGTTCTCGGAGTTTCTGCACGCCTACGACGATGTAGTGAAGAGAGCGCGCGATGGAAAACTTCAGATCCCGGACTTCCAGGGTACGACCATCTCGTTAACGAATCCCGGAACACTCGGCACTGTCGCATCAACTCCCCGTTTGATGGCGGGTCAATCGCTGATCATCGCCACTGGCGCGATTGAGTATCCGGCGGAATATCAGGCGATGGCTCCCGAAGCATTGTCACAGCTCGGGATCAGCAAAGCGATTACAGTTAGCAGCACCTACGATCATCGAATCATCCAGGGTGCAGAATCCGGCGAGCTCCTCGCGCGCGTGCATGAATACATCATTGGTCAGCACGATTTCTACGACGACATTTTTGCTGACCTGGGTATTGCGCATGCGCCGCTGCGTTGGAACCTAGATCGCAATCCATTCTTTTTGCCCGGCGATCACGTTCGCGAACAAACGATCAAAGAGGCGCGGGTGATGGAGCTTATCAATGCGTATCGCGTGCGTGGTCACCTGATCGCTGATATCGATCCACTCCACGCGATGCCGGTTCTTTATCATCCCGAGCTCGACATTGAGACCTACGGGCTTACGATCTGGGATCTTGATCGCGAATTCATTACTGGCGGTATCGGCGGCAAAGAAAGCGGCACGTTGCGTGAAATCCTTGAGATTCTCCAACGGGTTTATTGCGGCAAGGTTGGTGTCGAATATCGCCACATCCAAAGCAAGGAAGAGAAGCTGTGGATACGCGAACAGCTGCGCCGTGCTTTCGTAGTGAATGAACCGCTGCCGGTTGAAGTTAAGAAACGCCTGCTTTGGAAGCTGATCTCAGCAGAACAGTTCGAACGCTTTCTGCATACGAAGTATCTCGGCCAGAAGAGATTTTCTCTTGAAGGTTGCGAGACCGTAATACCGGTGCTCGATCAACTGATTGATGGAGCGGCTGCCCGAGGTGTTGAAAAGATCTCGATGGGAATGGCCCATCGCGGCCGTCTAAATGTGCTGGCGAACGTGATCGGAAATCTGTGCGAACGAATCTTTGCCGCCTTTGAAGGTTCGGTGCTGACCGAATTTCCCGCGGATGAAGGTGACGTTAAATACCATACAGGCGCCGTGGGTGAGCGCGTCACTGCAGGCCACAAAGTGAGTATCACGTTGTCGCCCAATCCGAGTCATCTCGAGGCAGTAGATCCAGTAGTTGAAGGCATGGTTCGAGCCGACCAGGATCTGGCGATTGGTGAACGACAGCTGTCGCGCGATGAAGCGATGGATTATGCGCTTCCAGTCTTACTGCACGGCGATGCCGCGTTCGCAGGCCAGGGCGTTGTGATGGAGACGCTGAACCTCGCGCAGTTGAAAGGCTACCGCACAGGCGGCACGATTCACATCATCATCAACAACCAGATCGGCTTCACTACATCACCTGAAGCTGGCCGTTCGACGATCTATTCAACGGACGTGGCCCGCATGACGCAGCTGCCGATCTTCCATATCAACGGCGACGATCCGGAAGCTGCGTATCGAGTGTTGCAAATAGCGCTCGATTACCGGCAGGAGTTCAACAAAGACGTCGTGCTCGATCTCATCGGCTTCCGCCGGCTCGGACACAACGAAACCGATGAACCCAGCTACACCCAACCACTCATGTATGCGCGCGTGAAGGCGCATCCGGGCGTGCGTACGCTTTATGCGAAGCGATTGATCAAGGAAGGCGTCCTTAGCGAAGAGGAAGTGAACAAGCTGATCGAAAAACGGGTCAGTGGGTATGAAGCAGCCCTGGCGGGCGCAAAGAACAAAGTCAAAACTGAAGCTGCTCAGCCGTCGCCGCAAGTAGTTGAGCTCGACGGTTCCGAAGTTGTTTCAACTGGAGTCGCTGCCGAAACAGTCAAATCGATCGCGCACAAGATTGCCGTAGTCCCGGAAGGCTTCAACATCAATCCAAAAATGGTCGGACAGCTGGCACGTCGGGCGAAAATGGGAGACGGCTCTTTACCACTCGACTGGGCGTTCGCCGAGGCCATCGCGTTTGGATCGCTGGTCCTTGATGGACGTCATGTGCGTCTAAGTGGTCAGGATTCAGGCCGCGGCACATTTAGTCAGAGACACGCTGTTCTCTACGACACGCAGACAGGGAAAACATGGGCGCCACTTTCGGAGTTGGGATCAAACGCAAATCCAATTGCGCGATTCGAAGTGTTCGACAGTTCATTGTCTGAAGAAGGCGTGTTGGGATTTGAATACGGATACTCGGTTGTCGCGAAAGAGGCGCTGGTGTTGTGGGAAGCGCAGTTCGGCGATTTTGGCAATGGTGCCCAAACAATTATCGATCAATACATCGCCGCGTCCGAAGACAAATGGAAACAAGTGTCACGCGTGGTCATGTTGTTGCCCCATGGTTACGAGGGCCAAGGTCCAGAACATTCCAGCGCGCGACTCGAGCGTTACCTGCAACTGTGCGCGGAAAACAATCTACAGGTTTGTTATCCCACGACGCCGGCGCAGTACTTCCATCTGCTGCGAAGACAAGTCCAACCGGGAATGGATCGTCCACTGATCGTGATGACGCCGAAGAGTTTGTTGCGCTTGCCTGCTGCATCGTCGACCGTCGAAGAGCTAACAACTGGCGGATTCAAACCAGTGATTGACGATTCTTCTGAACTGGATCCGCAGTCCGTGAAGCGAATAGTTCTGTGCAGCGGCAAGTTGTATTACGACCTCGCAGAGGCAAGAAAGAAATCTGAAGAGCGACGCGTGGCGCTCGTGCGTCTCGAACAGTTTTATCCTTTCCCAAGAACAGCTATCCAGCATGTACTGAAGAAGTATCCGAACGCGAGTCAACTTGTATGGGCTCAGGAAGAGCCGCAAAACATGGGTGGCTGGACCTTCATGGAAGAACGACTGACGAATATCCTCTCCGCTTGCGAACGCCCGCGATACGTCGGTCGTACGGCGTCGGCAAGTCCCGCTACGGGTTCGTATCACATTCATCAAAAAGAACAGTCAGAGCTCGTTACCCAGGCGTTGTCGGTTGAGTAAGTCGAATCTTTCCATTGATCAACGTCTCATTCTCTCCAGGCTTTAGCCTGGGGTCCTGCGCCAGACAGTTGAGAAACCGTTTCAACGGTTTTTCCGCACTCACATCCAGCAAGACGCTTGGGCTAACAGCTCATCGTACGTAACATCAATCACTCAACTGTGACGCAATAGCTCAAGGTAAGTAAGTGCAGCAAGCCACCTTTCTTTCCCCACTGCAGCTTATCAACTTGAATCGCTCCGCAGAAGCTTGAGTAATTAATGTTAAGTACCTTGAATCTGAGACCAAGGCTCTTACTTCTTCTTTGCATTGCAAAGTACTTGACACGGCTTCTGTCTTGGGCGTAGCATCCCAGCCATGGACGCCATCAGGCTCGTATCCAAACCAGAACCAGACCCGCCGCCCGCCCTCCACGAACGGGCAATGGACAATCTCCGCTACATCCGCGAAACGATGGAGCGCTCGACGGCTTTCACTGGTGTTCCTGGTTGGGGTGAAGTGGCTATCGGCGGAACCGCGTTAGTCGCTGCGTTTGTCGCGTCGCTGCAAACAACCTTTGCGGCGTGGCTCGCCGTCTGGATCGCCGAGGGTTTGATATCGCTTCTAATTGTCGGTTGGTCCATGGACCGGAAAGCCCGCGCAGTAAACATGCCGCTGATGTCTGGTCCAGGTCGAAAGGCAATCTTCAGTTTGTCACCACCGCTGATCGCCGGAGCAGTGTTGACGATGGTCCTAATCCGTGCGCGCTTCACGAACGTGATACCCGGTGTCTGGCTGCTTCTATATGGAACCGGAGTCGTGACCGGCGGAATGTTTTCAGTGCCTGCAGTCCCGCTGATGGGTTTGTGTTTCATGCTTCTCGGTGCAGCCGCGCTCTTTGTGCCGCCTGCGTTTGCCGACTGGTTTATGGCAGCAGGTTTCGGCGGTCTGCATTTAATCTTTGGAATCATCATTGCGAGGAAATACGGTGGGTAGACAATCAACAGCAAAACAACAAACGCCCCGGCGTCACGCGAAAGCTACTGCGGCTCCGCAGGCTGTACCGGACAGTTCAAAGAGTGCCGCTTCAAATCTTGATCGACTGATTCATGAACGATTGCGCCTGGGGATTATCAGCGCGCTCGCTGCGAATGAATCGATGACATTCAGTGATTTGAAGAACCTGATGAACACAACGGATGGGAACCTGAGCGTCCATGCCCGCAAACTCGAAGACGCAGGCTACATCGCGGTCACGAAGTACTTCGAAGGACGTCTGCCGAAGACAGAATACAAACTGACAGCTGCCGGCCGGCGGGCGTTGGAAAACTATCTCAGCCACATGGAAACCTTGATTCAGCAGATGCGAACTTAGCGCTCAGGCCGTCCTCTTTTTTTGCCTTGCGGCTTTGTATTGCAAAGAACTTTTGATTAATAACTATGTTTACGAACGTGAATCTATCAGCACCAATCGGCGCACTCCTTTTGCTGGGGACTGTGGTCGCGTTGCTGCTGATCAGTCTCGTGCTCCTTTACGCTCTGATCGCAAAGAAAACACTTCTGGGCAGACTTGCATTCCTCACCCTCGCTACGGTTGCCGGGGTTTATGTTGGCTTGATGTTGATCTTCTCGTGGTCCAGCAGCAATCGAGTGCTGGTGCGCGGACAGGAGAAGTACTTCTGCGAGATCGACTGTCATCTCGCGTATTCAGTGGTCGACGTCAGACAGACAAAGAGCCTCGGCAATCCCGCGCAGCCTCTAAATGCTTCCGGAATGTTCTACATGATCATAGTCCGCACCCGTTTTGATGAAACAACAATCAGCTCGCTTCGTGGCGATGGGCCTCTAACTCCTAATCCTCGCCTAGTTGCGATCGTCGATAGCACTGGGTCGCGTTTTGAGGTGTCGCAAGCTGCTCAATCCTTAGTGGGACAGAGTCCACCCGAGGGGACTCCGATGGATTCACCGTTGCGACCCGGTGAGTCATATACCAGCACGCTTATTTTTGATTTACCTCCAACCGTTCGAGCCCCTGTTCTTCTGATCAACGAAGGTGATTGGATTACACGCTTCGTGATCGGAAATGAAAACAGCTTCGGTCACAAGAAGACGGTTTTTCAGCTCTGAAACTCAACCGCATATGGAAACTTACGACACGATAATTGTTGGTGCGGGACTTGCCGGCTTGCAATGTGCACATCTACTAGCCAGCCGCGGCATTTCAGTTCTCCTGGTCGATCGCAAACGCTCTCTCCAGCAACTCATTCATACAACCGGCATCTTCGTTCGCAAGACTCTCGAGGACTTTGATATTCCGGATTACTGTCTTGGCCCAGTAGTACGGCACGTGACGCTCTATTCGCCGGCGCTGCGTGCAATCGAACTTGTTAGTGCGCACGATGAATTTCGAATTGGGAAGATGGCCCAGCTGTACGATCACTATCTAAACCGTGGATTGCGGCACGGCCTCCAGTGGATGCCCGGAACTTCGTATCTCAGTCATTCTATCGAAGGACGAAGATTGCGCGTTCGTCTCGAGACTCAATCACAAGAGCGAGTGGTGGAGGCTCGCTACTTGATCGCAGCCGATGGTGCACAGTCACGATTGGCCGCAAACCTCGGTCTCGAATCAAACACGGAATGGATTATCGGAGTTGAAAAAGTCTTTACCGGTGCACGCATTGAAGGACCATCTCGACTCCATTGTTTTGTGGATCCCGAGTTGGCGCCCGGCTACATCGGTTGGATCGCTCACGATGGTGAAGAGACACATCTAGGCGTCGCGGGTTATCGCGCTCGCTTCAACCCGCTGGCGTCACTCAACAGACTTCGAACTAAGACTGCACACATCGTGGACTTTAGCGGGGCGACTGAAGTCGAACAGCGTGGCGGTCGCATTCCGATTGGTGGTGTACTGCGACACATCGCGAATGATCATGGACTATCGATCGGAGATGCCGCTGGCGCAGTTTCTCCGCTAACGGCCGGCGGTCTCGATCCGTGTATCCGACTCTCAACGTTCGCGGCAGACGTGGTCGCGGAATTCTTGAGAACCGGTGACGCTCGCATCTTGCGCTCATATTCAGGCGAGAGATTCCGCGCAAGATTCGCTTCAAGAATCTGGGCCAGACGACTCGCATCATCAGTCACTAATCCAGCAGTGATCGAGCTGGGTTTTCTTGCCTTAGCCTCCCCTCTGCTGAAACCACTTGCGCGCCACGTTTTCTTTGGTCGCGGTTCCTTTCCGGATGTCGAGCCCAGCTTTGAGCTCGCGAATTCTTCCGCCCTCAAGATCGATATCTGATTTATGCAACTGCCTCACACTACTAACGTGAAAGATCTATTTGATGTACCTATTGCGGTACAACCGCTGTGGCCCACCACATTGCCCACCATTGACTTGCGAGAAACAATCTCTGACATAGCGAGACTTTGCACACACCCCACGCATGTTTCTCGAAGGTATTGTGATCCTGGATATAGATCGGAAGGATTTGAGTCATGACTAAGCGCATCATCGCAATCGTATTCATCTTTATCTGCACATCAGTGGCCTGGTTGATTCTCGGCGCAACTGTTTTCTCCAGGACTTATAACTCGGGATTTGACTCAAACAGTCGGGTCGAATCAACGTGGGGTACTGCACAGAATCAAGCCCCGCCCACAGCCGGATACGTGGTCTTCGACACGAAGGACGAAGAAACTATTGAGAACGGCTTCAAGTTTACAAAAAAGGTAACGACGCAGCGCACAATTCAATTGCCGCTCGAGGCAAGCAACATTAACGTCGATCTCAATTTGAACCACCGTCAGAAGGGACTGCTTTGGTACAGCACTTACAAAGTCGCGTTCCGTGGCAGCTATACTTTCAGAAATAACAGCGACAAGGAACAAGAGATCAACTTCGAGCTAAAGTTCCCGACTTCTCAGGCGATTTACGACGACCTCACATTCATCGTTGATGGCAATCCAGCCCCGTTTAGCAATCAACAGAACGCAGCCATCGCAACAGTGAAGATTGGCGCTGGCAAAACCGCCCAATTGACCATCGGCTACAACTCGCAAGGTCTGAACGAATGGCGTTACAGCTTCGGCAGTGGGGAAGTAGCACAAGTGCGCGACTTCAACCTGCACATGACAACGAACTTCAAAGATATCGATTTTCCTGACAACACTCTGTCGCCCTCTGAGAAACGCGAAACCGACAACGGCTGGGATCTAACCTGGAACTACACGAATCTTCTTTCCGGTTATCAGATCGCGATGGCCATGCCCGAGAAGCTGCAGCCGGGCCCATTGGCCGGAAAGATCAGTTTCTTTGCACCCGTCTCGCTCTTCTTCTTTTTCTTCCTGATGCTGATCATCACTACGATGCGCGGCATTGAACTCCACCCGATGAACTACTTCTTCCTCGCGGCAGCATTCTTCTCCTTTCACCTGCTGCTTGCTTATCTGGTCGATCACATCTCAATCCATTCAAGCTTCGCAATTTCGGCCGCCGTCTCCATTTTTCTGGTGGTTACTTACCTTCGCCTCGTAGTGGGAATTCGATTCGCAAGTCGCGAAGCGGCACTGGCGCAATTCATCTACCTGGTGATGTTCTCGTACGCGTTCTTCCTCAAAGGCTTCACGGGTCTGGCAATCACAATCGGTGCCGTTCTGACCCTGTTTGTCGTTATGCAGGTGACTGGAAGGATTCGTTGGAACGAGAAGTTTTCGGTTAAGCCTCCTGATCCGATTACGGAGCCGAGCTAATCGTTACTGATGGAATGAAATTGCCGTTGACGGTGGCTTGTTATTCCAACAGAAAGGCCATTTGAGATGGGAGACATATTGGTTGAATTTGACGACTTTCCGGATCGAAGGGCGTCATTCTTGGGACGACAGTTTGAACCTGCTGCAACAAAAGGCCAGATCGTCTTCGATGTGATGTTTGGAGTGATCGCTCCGATCTTGTGCTTCGCTGCGGATCCGATTGTCTTTAAGTCTGGCGCCTTTGGGCCGCCAATGTTCCCCGATTACCAGTTGTTTACGTACCTGGTTAGTGGACTCGGGATATCTGCCCTTGTGCCCTGGCTAATTG
>JBKPMX010000119.1:0-23907 GCA_046765655.1 Acidobacteriota bacterium | reverse complement strand
ATTCAAACTTGAATCCCGATTCGTTGAGACGTCTGGGTTCGACGCGTTGACTCGATAACAACAAAGCATCCGCCATTTCACCGAAAGCCAGACGAGCGCCGAATGCGGGAACAGGGAAGAATGTAGGTCGGCCCAGAATGTTTCCGAGTGCTGACGTGAAGGTAGTATTCGTAACCGGATTCGGCGCGACGAAGTTCACCGCACCTGACAAGTTTTGTTTGTCGATCACGAACTCGAGCGCCCGGACAACATCAGCGAGAGCAATCCAGCTCATCCACTGTTTTCCGTCACCAATTCTTCCACCGATTCCCATTCGAAACGGGGGCAACATTTTCGCGAGTGCGCCGCCGTCGCGATCAAGCACGATTCCGAGACGTGCTTTGACAAGTCGAATTCCCTTCTCTGCAGCCGGCTCAGCCGATTCTTCCCATTGTTTACATACGCCCGCGAGAAAATCATTGCCCGGCGCGCTGTGTTCCGTAAGCACTTCATCTCCTCTATCGCCGTAGAAACCGATCGCTGACGCGCAAACGAAAACGGATGGTGGTTGTGGGGCCTTTGTGAGTGCGTCGCTCAATAACCGAGTGCCTTTGACCCGGCTGTCACGAATCCTCTGCTTCTTTTCGGGTGTCCAACGTCCCGACGCAATGCTCTCACCGGCGAGGTGAACCACTGCGTCGAATCCACCGAGTCGTGCGGCGTCGATCTGTCCTTTATTGGGGTGCCACTCGATATCATTTGAACCAGACGGAGCGCCGCGCACAAGACGAGACACGATGTCGCCCCTGTTTAGAAGCGACTTAATGAACGCCTTGCCCACCAGGCCATGTGAACCGCTGACCAGAACTTTCATGATGGAGGCGACTACAATAGTCTGCCGACTTCAATTACTCAACATCACCAGTTTCCTTCACCCGTAAGCGGGATGAAAAAGCGATCTCCGTCAACGAATTTTTTCTCTTGAGTTTTATTCGTTGAGGAGTAGAATGCGCTGACCCACTAAATTTTTTGAAAATTCACAGGAGCAACCTCACATGCTTCGACTTAAAGTCCTCGCATTCGTTTTTCTAGCGATTGTTTTCAGTCTGTTGCTAATGCCACGTCTGACTGGTTCACAGTCTCTCGTTCGGCGATTAACAAATACACCTGAACAGGCGCTCAGCCTGAACCCGTTTTTCAGCGATGATGGTCACACAGTTGTGTTCGAAACGACGGCAGACATCGCTTCGACAGGCGGAGGCGCATCATTTCGGATGGTTCGTGCTGACGCATCAAGTACCCCGGTTCATTTCGATGAGATTGCACGAACGAGAGGCCAACCTTCCGTGTCGTCCGATGGGCGGACAATGGTCTTTGCATCGTACGAGGATCTGCTGGGATCAAATCAAGACCGCAATTCGGAGATCTATCTCGACGACGGCCAACATCTGAGACAACTCACCCAGACCTTACCGGAGAACGAATCGACTCGGCTCGATGATGGAAACTTTCAACCGACACTCTCGGGCGACGGCCGATTCATCGTCTTTTCTTCGAATCGTCCGCTAGTTGATGCAAGTTCAAGCGGCCGACGCGCGATTTATGTTTATGACGCGGTGAGCAGTGCTCTTGCGAAGTTGTCTCCTGGTCAGCAAGGCTTCGATTACAGCAGTCCTAAGATTAGCGCCGATGGCAGCCGTCTGTTTTACGTAGGATCGCATCCAGAACATCTTGGTGATCTGATACTGCACGAACGGCTGACCGGCGCAACTCGCATTTTATTGAAAGATGTCAGCGGCCTCGAATTCAGTGTGGGCCGAACTGTGAGCAGCAATGGTTCGCGAGTCGCTTATTCGGCAGTTGTCGGCGAGGATGATCGAGAGTTGTTCTTGTTCGACGTTGATTCAACTACTCCGCGTCAGCTAACTCATCTTGGTCCTCGCAGCTCTGATGTATCGCTGTCACCAACGATCAGCGGTGATGGAAAGCGAATCGCTTTTGCTACTCGACGCAAAGTCTTAAAGAGCTCAGATGGCGGTGTCGAGTTGTACCTGCTTGATGTACCCACTGGACAGACGATTCAGGTTACCAGCACCCCATCAATAGCGACTGCGGAAGTAGTCTCTTCACTAAACTTCGATGGCAGCGCAGTTGTATTTAACTTTCCGCGGATCATATCCGGGCAGGTTTCCGACAATGATCTCGCGAACAACAGCGAGATCTATCTCGCCGAACTTCAACCAAGACCTTCAGCAGGCGCAGTGACTGTTTCGAACGCGGCCGATAAAAGTAATGATGCTGTCGCGCAAAATAGCATTGTGTCCATGACCGGTTCAGCGCTCGCTTTCATCTCAGTCCAGCCAAAAACTCCGTCGACGATTGTCGGCGGTACGACAGTGAAAGTAGGAGGTCGCCTTGCGCAAATACTTTACGTATCTCCGAATGAAGTAATCGCCGTATTACCGCCTGGTGTTCCGGTCGGCACGAGCGAGTTAGTAGTCACGAATTCAGAAGGTTTTGAATCGAAGAGCTCGATTGCAATCCTCCGCGCCGCCCCTGGTGTCTTTACTACGACCGCTGACGGACGTGGGGCTGCGATTGTCATTGACGCCGACAAACTCCTGCCTGCGCCCTTCGATCCGACAGGCGGAGAACTACGCGTTTCCGTTTTCGCTACCGGATGTCGCAATGAATTGACGCTGCGCGCAACTCTCGATGGCCAGCCAGTCAACGTTGACGGCGTATTTCCTTCGTCAACTTTGCCCGGACTTGATGAGATTCACTTGTTCATACCTGCACACTTCCGCGGCGGCGGAAAAATGACGCTCGTGATTGAGGCGGATGGGATTCAAAGCAATCCAACGACGCTTCTCCTCGGTGGCAGCTCTTTACGCGATGTAATGATCAATGAGTTTCTTGCGGATCCGCCTGACGGAATAGCCGGTGACGCTAACCACGACGGTGTTCGCGAAGCATCAGCAGATGAATTCATCGAACTGGTCAACACAACGGACCGCGATCTCGATATCACCGGTTATCAACTGGACGTGCGCGCTGGAAACGGGAATGACGTTGTTCGGCATCGATTCCCTGCGAACACAATTCTGGCAGCCGGCACTTCGATTGTGGTGTTCGGTGGGGGTCAGCCTGCGCAGGACGACCCGATCTTTAAAGGATCACAGGTCACGAAAGCGTCGACAGGATCGTTGTCGCTGAACAACACGGCGGGAACGATAACGCTTCGAGACCGGACATCCGCGATTGTGACATTTGTGAGTTATGGCACGAGTGTCGATCTACCGGCAAACTTGAATCAATCGTTAACTCGCAATCCAGACATGAGTGGAGATTTCGAACTTCACACGAAAGCTGCCGGTTCGGAGGCTAGTCTGTTCAGCCCGGGAACGCGATATGATGGGAACCCGTTTCTTCCCTTCCCTCCTATCCTACGAATACACGTGATACCTGAGGCGGCGCAAATGATAGAGGGCACTCAATTGCAGCTGAGTGCTCACGCGTTTGCCACCGATGGGCGTGAAGTCAGCGATGTGATCTTCCATTGGCAAACTAACGGATCGAAAACAGTTCAGGTGGACCAAACTGGCCGTGTGACAGCGTTAGCCCCGGGTTTCGCACAGGTATTTGCAGCCGCTCGAGGAACGCAATCCAACGGAGCTCAGATTTCAGTTCTACCCGCACCCACACCCACAGCAACGCCAACACCTAAGCCAACACCGACTCTGACTCCAACGCCTACACCGACTCTGACTCCAACGCCGACTCCAACGCCTACACCAACACCAACACCAACTCCGACACCAACATCAACACCAAGTCCGACTCCGACTTCATCGCCAACACCGACTCCAACACCAACGCCGACTCCAACACCAACACCAACACCGACACCAACTCCAAGTATTCAGCCAAAGATCGTAATCAGTCAGATCTTCGGTGGTGGTGGAAACTCAGGCGCACCGTTCCGCAATGACTTCATTGAACTCTTTAATGCAGGACAGACAAGTGTGAGCTTGGCTGGTTGGTCTGTTCAATACGCAAGCGCAACCGCTTCAACGTGGTCAGTAACAACCATTCCGAATGTCACGCTGGGTCCTGGTCAATATCTATTGGTCCAGGAGAGCTCAGGAGGAACCAGTGGTTCGGCGCTACCAGCGCCTGACACCACCGGAACGATCAACCTCGCTGCCACAGCAGGTAAGGTCGCTGTGGTAAACACGACAACTGGACTCAATGGTGGTTGCCCAACCGGTTCGAACATCATCGACTTCGTTGGCTATGGCACCACAGCTAATTGCTTCCGCAACGCGCCAGCACCTGCCCCATCCAACGCTACGGCCGCCGTGCGCAAGACGGAAGGCTGCAGCGACACCGGAAACAATTCGACGGACTTCGTAGTGTCGCCACCAAATCCCAGAAACAGCTCGTCGCCAGCTAATGCTTGCCCGCTGATTTCATCGCCCGACTCGATAAATCCAGAAGCATGGCCAGACCGTTCGCTCGGCTTCTTTCGATTCCGAGAGCCCTCAGTTCGATCGCTTCGACCAACCCCTGGCAACAGGAAATCGTTGACCATTGGTGCGGTCCGGATGTAGTTTTTTGCCTGCGAATCTAAACTGTTTTCGAAAGTTCTTATGCACAAACGGATACTCGTTCTACTCACCCTCGTAGCTTTGATCGGCCCAGTTGTCGCTCAAACAAACGAATGGCAACGGCTCGCGCCCACTGGCGCCGGTTATGCAGTAATGATTCCCGGCAAGGCGGAAGAGCAATCGATTAACAAAGAGCAATACACTGCCAGTCTGTACATACTGACTGTAAAAGATGCCTCAACGCCTCGAGTGATCTATTTGGCTGGCATCGGTGATTACGCCGCCACAATAAAGGTTGATCCCCAAGTTGAGCTGCCGGCGGATCGCGACAACTTCATTAAGGAATTTCCTGGGATGAAGTTAATTGAGAGTCATAACATTACGCTGGATGGCAGGCCGGGAATTGAATTGACGGGTGAGTCAGATCAAGCCACGGTTACGGCGCGGTTTTATTTGAAAGGGAACCGCGTGTATCAACTTGCCGCGTTAGTTTTTAAAGGCTCGAACGAAAAAGCGAACGTGACCAAGTTCTTCGACTCGTTTGCCTTCACCGATTAGTCTCAGCGAACGACTCCCGTAAGAGGGCTCGAGGCGCTTGCGTAAAGTCGTCGTTCCATTCGCCCACCAAGGTACGCCAATCTTCCGGCCTGGATTGCGAGCTTCATCGCTTCGCCCATCGCTGCCGGATCTTTTGCGCTGGCAACCGCAGTATTCATTAGCACGCCATCTGCGCCAAGTTCCATCGCGATTGCGGCATCACTCGCAGTTCCTACTCCAGCGTCAACGATGATTGTCGCATCCGGAAGTTGTTCTCTCATTATTCGCAGGTTAGCAGGGTTTTGGACGCCCAGTCCCGAACCAATCGGCGCTGCGAGCGGCATAATCGCGTCGCACCCTGCATCAAGAAGTTTCTTTGCCATGATCAAATCGTCATTGAAATAAGGCAACACTACGAAACCTTCCTTGACGAGAATGCGTGCAGCCTCAAGTGTCTGTTCGTTGTCGGGGAATAACGTAGTTTGATCACCGATCACTTCGAGCTTCACGAGATCCGTTTCGAGCGCTTCGCGAGCGAGTCTAGCCGTGCGCACCGCCTCTTCTGCTGTGTAACAGCCCGCGGTGTTTGGAAGAATCTTCATCTCAGGATCTAGATAATCAAGAAACGATTCGCTGCTTCGATCGAGCGGCACACGACGCACCGCAACAGTGACCATCTGTGCACCTGAAGACTTGTGCGCAGCTCGCATCTCTTCATAGCTACGGTATTTTCCCGTCCCAATAATCAGACGCGACGTCAGCGTCAGGTTCTTAATGCGAAACACATCGGATGATTTCGCTTCAATCGCCGAAGACATGATTACGATTTACCTCGGACAAGTATTTGATCCTGACTCTACACGAGTTTCGCCCGCTCCACCACCGACGAAATGTACGATCTCGATCCGGTCGTTTTCGCTGAGGGTCGTGATCTCCCAATCCCGGCGACGCACTACAGTTCGATTTAGCTCAATCGCGATGCGTGTTGAAGGCAGGTGCAACTGGTTTACAAGGTCCAGCAGTGTCGACGACTCCGCTAGCTCTTGGCCCTCACCATTCAGGTAGACCCGCACGCGGTCCCTCCTACCGCTTTGGATGGATTATGCAGCGCACTTCGGCAGTGTGATCCTTTGTGTTGGCTTTGATCAGTACCGCCGCACGACCGGAAGTAAATTGAGGGATTTGTATGGAGACTGTAGCTATACCATCTTTGTGAGTTTTAGCTGAGTAGAGCATTGGTCTAAATGTGGTGCCCAGGACTTTAATGGAAACCGCAGCGTTGCCTACAGGATCCTCCTGCTCGCCGTTGCGGTTCGTAACGAGCGCGCGAAGCATTGGGGTTTCGCCTGCATAAAACTCAATCTCGTCGAGAAGCCGAACAACGAGACCCTGTTGAGGTCGCGCCACCGGCTCGGAAGTGGCTGCTCGCTTTTTAGATCGTCGCGAAGGACGAACGACCGTTTCTTCTTCGTCTACAGCCTCCCCGCTCACATCCTCAGTTCCAACCGCAGGCGGTGGTGGCTGGTATTCCTGACTGCGCTTCGATCCCATCTCGAAGTCGAACGTTGCAGGAGCCTGCTCAATTGTGTCGTCGAGTTCTATGGGTGCCGCAGCCTCGAGCTCGGCCTCGCCCGTTGTATCCGCCGAATCGCGACCGCTCATTTTCTTAAGGTCATTAATGCGACCCGTATGAATCGCCGCGCAGATGAGTCGATGTTGTCTTTTGAGCCGTTCGGCTAACGCTTCGTCACTAAACCCATCTCGGATTAGATCTTCATAAGGCGCGCGCTTGCTCGCGAGGATAGCTCCACCTGAATAGACCAGGGACAGAATAATGGGTGAATCGAGCCCCTTATCTTCGGTCTGGACGTGGTAGACGACGCCCTCGTATTCGATGTCAGTATTGAATCCGGTGATCAATCGCTTGAGCTCACATTTTCCGACGGGGCACTCACGAAATTCCTCGCACGCGCGCGAGAGGTTTTAAGACGGTAACACAGCCATTTTTTCAGGGTCAATCTGCTTTTTTTGGCCCCATTCTACGGGAGAAAGCTTGCTTGACACCCTTGATCACTTCGTCTAGCATCGCCCTTGTACAATGATTCTCAATCTCGTTAGTGCGTGGCTGGCACGAACGATCGCTTGTCAACCGGATCGTTCAGCGACAGTGGAAGACTTCGTCTGAGATGCAGTTTCGTCATTACGACTACCTGCCCATCCTTTTGATGTTCATTGTGGCCGGCGGCTTTGCGGTCGGAAATGTTCTGCTTTCTCAATTCGTAGGACAACGAAAAAGAACTAAAACCAAATTGATGCCATACGAGTGTGGCAAAGATCCTGTCGGATCGGCACGCGAAAGGTTCTCTGTAAAGTTCTACCTTATCGCGATGATCTTTATTCTGTTCGATATAGAAGTGATTTTCCTTGTTCCGTGGGCAGTAGTTTTCAGAACGTTAGCCGGACAGGGACTTCGTTGGTTTGCTTATTCCGAGATGATGTTGTTCCTTGGGCTCTTGCTTGTCGGCTACATCTACGTTGTTAAGAAGGGGGCGTTTGACTGGGGCGAGCGTGCGAGGCGCGAAGCAGAAGCGGAAGCCAATTTGCTGCATCAGGTTGAAGCAAGGAGATCGAAACAACAACGACCTGCGGCATAAGGAAATATGGGACTCGAGAACGTCATTGCTGAAGCTTTACCCGAGGTTCTTACGACTCGGCTCGATTCATTAATCAATTGGGCGCGCAAGTCTTCTCTGTGGCCTGCGACGTTCGGCCTTGCATGCTGCGCTATTGAGATGATGAATGCTACCTCTTCGCGCAACGACCTCGCACGATTCGGGTCGGAGGTTTTTCGCGCGAGCCCGAGACAAGCTGATGTGATGATTGTTTCAGGTCGCGTATCGCGCAAGATGGCGCCCGTGCTCCGACGTATCTACGACCAAATGCCGGAGCCGAAGTGGGTCATTTCAATGGGCGCGTGCGCAACTTCTGGCGGAGTCTTTGATAATTACGCAATTGTTCAAGGCGTCGACAAAGTGGTGCCGGTCGACGTTTACATCCCTGGTTGTCCACCACGCCCGGAGATGCTGATCCACGCCGTAATGATGTTGCAAGACAAAGTGATGAAGGAGAGTGTGAGGGATCGACGCGACGTGCCTGAGGATGAAGCACGCGAATCGGTTGTGCCAGGGACGTTACCGGTTACAGATGGATCGACAGCCCGGCAAAACGTGCTTCCTGAATCGCGTCCTTACACTATTGCTTCGCGACACGAACGGCGACGTTCTTCGTAGAGAGAGTAGAGCACTCGAGTAAATGGAATCCGGGGTCGATAACACACGACTGTCGTCGCAGGCAGAAGGAGATAACTTTCAGACGCCGTCACAACTGGTGGCGGCGTTTGAGCGTGAACATCCCGAATGGGTCTCTTCTGTTCTGACTGCGCACGGCGAAACGACGGTCGTCGTTCCGCGCGAACATATTGTCGATGCCTGTTCGTTTTTAAAAACATGGCCGGCTGCGTTGTTTAATTTCCTGGCGGACATCTGCGGTGCTGATCTAGGCGTAGAAGAAGAACCACGCTTCGAAGTCAACTACCACCTCTTTTCCACAACGAAGCATCATCGAGTTCGCCTAAAGGTTTTGCTGAACGAAGAAGATCCGCATGTGCCGACGGTGACGGGCGTGTGGCGCACAGCGAATTGGCACGAACGCGAGACCTATGATCTGTTTGGCGTGATCTTCGACGGCCATCCCGATCTGCGTCGCATCCTGTTGCCCGAAGATTGGCAAGGACACGCACTGAGAAAAGATTTTCCGTTGAGAGGTTATGAGCCGTATAGCCTGAAGTAATTATTGATTTTAGATTTTGATTGACGATTGAAATACACAAGCTTTACGGGAAGAAACAACGTCAATCAAAAATCTAAAATCGCCGGTAAGACTACATTGAGCACTACTACGACCAATATTCCGCCGCAATTCGAAATTGTCGATCGCCCGCTCGATACGCAGATGACAATCTCGATGGGTCCACAGCATCCTTCGACGCATGGTGTGCTGCGGCTCGAGCTCGTCCTCGACGGCGAAATGGTTATCAAAGCCACGCCCGACATTGGTTATCTCCATACCGGAATGGAGAAACTGTTCGAGTACAAGAAATATCAGCAGGGCATCGTGATCACTGACCGAATGGATTATCTGAATCCGCTCGGCAACAATCTCGCATACGTCATGGCGGCTGAAAAGCTGCTGGATCTGGAAATACCTGAGCGCGCACAAACCATCCGCGTTCTGATGTGCGAATTGCAGCGCATTGCGTCGCATCTCGTTTGGCTCGGCACACACGCGCTCGACATCGGAGCGATGACGGTCTTCTTCTACTGCTTTCGCGAACGCGAGAAGATTCTCAACATGATCGAAGCCGCATCCGGTGGACGACTGACGCCTTCTTATTTCCGTATTGGCGGTCTCATGATGGATCTGCCGGCCGGGTTTGAGCGGCGCGTCAACCAGTTTCTCGAGGCTTTCCCCAAAGCAGTTGATGAGTTCCACACGCTCTTAAGTGGAAACAAGATCTTCCAGAGACGAACTCAAGGTGTCGGGCGCATTTCTGCTGAAGATGCAATCGACTGGGGCTTGTCGGGACCGTGCCTGCGCGGCAGCGGAGTGAATCTGGATATTCGACGCGCAAATCCGTATTCAAGTTACGAGCAATACGACTTCGAAGTGCCGACAGAGCCCGATGGAGATGTTTGGGCGCGGTACATGGTGCGAATGCGTGAAATGCGCGAGTCGCACAAGATCGTGCGGCAAGCGTTGTCGCGTTTGAAACCTGGACCAGTCAAAGCTGATGCACCGAAAGTAGTGCTTCCAGATCGTGAAGCAATGAAGAAGCACATGGATGCGCTGATTCATCACTTTCTGATCATCGCCGAAGGTTTCGACGTTCCGGCCGGGGAGGTTTACCACCCGATCGAAGCTTCGAAGGGTGAGTTGGGTGTTTACATGAAGTCAGATGGTGGTCCAAAACCGAGTCGGGTTCATTTCCGCGGTCCGTCTTTTGTGAATCTGTCGGCGCTGCCGCAAATGTCAGAAGGTGAAATGGTAGCGGATATCGTGGCCGTAATCGGATCGCTGGATATCGTACTTGGGGAGATTGATAGGTAGAGATTTGAGCTTAGTACTTTGTACTTAGCGCTTTGTTCGCTTCTCTGTTTGGAGAGCCATCAAATCGAAGAGCAATTAAAAGACGCATCGCAAAGTACAAAGAACAAAGCTCTAAGCACAAAAAGGCATGAGCGCTAACTTGGTAAAGATTGGACCTCTGTCTCAACCGGTAGATATCGGTGATGAGATCGCACAGTTTTCGCCGGAGGTTGAAGCAGAGATCGATCAGCACCTTGCGAAGTATCCGGTGCCGCGTTCCGCGATACTGCCGTTGATGTTCATCGTGCAGCGCGAGCGTGGCTATCTGGACCCGCCGGGTGTTGCATACCTTGCCAAGCGGTTGGCGTTGCGCACCACCGATATCTGGGAAGTCGCAACGTTCTATTCGATGATCTACACCGAACCTGTCGGTAAGTATCACATTCAGGTGTGTCGGACGTTGTCGTGCAAGATTCGGGGCGCCGCGAAGATCACTGAGTACTGTTCACAGAAACTTGGCATCAAGCCTGGTGAAACTACTGCCGATGGACGCTTTTCACTGTCCGAAGTCGAATGCTTGGGTTCCTGCGGGACGGCACCGATGTTTCAGATCAATTTTGATTACCACGAAGATCTGACACCAGCGAAAGTAGATCAGATCTTGGCGTCGTTGCCTTGAGTCGTGAATTGTAAATCGTGAATAGTGGATCGGCGTCTTCGATTCACTATTTACGATCCACTATTCACCATGTTCATCGGAGCGATCGGTTGCGAACCACTTCAACTGGCGCGAGTTCATCTTGAAAACTCGCGCTCCCTCGACGTGTATCGTCAACATGGCGGCTATGAAGCACTCAAAAAAGTGCTTAATGGCATGTCGGCAGACGACGTCATCAGTGAAGTCAAGAAATCAGCGCTACGTGGTAGAGGCGGAGCAGGCTTCCCGACTGGAATGAAGTGGAGCTTTGTTCCGAAGGATTCGCCAAAACCGAAGTACGTCGTTTGTAACGCCGACGAATCAGAGCCGGGGACTTTCAAGGATCGTTACCTGCTGGAGCGCGATCCTCATCTGCTGATCGAAGGGATGCTGATCGCTGCTTACGCGCTCGCTTCAAAAACCTGCTACATCTACACGCGCGGTGAGTATCGATATTTGATCGACATCATGGATCAGGCGCTCGCTGAAGCACGTGCCGCCGGGCTGGTCGGAGCAAATATTCTCGGCACGAATTTCTCGTGCGAGATCTACACGCATACTGGTGCAGGAGCTTACATCTGCGGCGAGGAGACGGCTCTACTGAGTTCGCTTGAAGGAATGCGTGGACATCCGCGTATGAAACCTCCCTTCCCTGCAGTTTCTGGTCTTTATGCGTCGCCAACAGTCGTGAACAACGTCGAGACTCTGACCGCTGTGCCGGACATTATAAAAATGGGTGGCGAGGCATATCAGAAACTTGGAACGGAAAAGAGTGGCGGAACAAAACTGTGGTCCGTATCAGGCCACGTCAATCGACCAGGCGTCTATGAACTACCGATGGGCTACGACGACATGGAAAAGTTCATCATGGACGACTGCCAGGGCATGTTGGATGGAAAAAAACTGAAAGCAGTCATTCCAGGCGGTTCATCTGTTTACATCATGCGTGCTGATCAGATTATTGGGAAAGACGTGCGCATGGACTATGAAGGTTTAGTCGCCGCCGGCTCGAGCGTCGGTTCGGGCGGTTTCATCGTGATGGACGAAACCGTTGATGTGTTCGAGTCGACGAAGAATCTCACTGAGTTCTACAAACACGAGTCGTGCGGTTGGTGTACGCCATGTCGAGAAGGAACGGATTGGTTGGTAAAGGTCTTCAAGCGTATTGCAAATGGCGCTGGAAGGCTGGAGGACGTGCAACTGATGCTCGACCTGTGCGACAACATCGAGGGTAAATCATTTTGTCCGCTTGGCGATGCTGCGTCGTGGCCTATCCAATCAGCCATCAAGCGATTTCCTGAAGACTTTAAGAAACGGCTTGTGAATGGTGAATCGTGACATTTTGTGCTCTGTGCTTGGTACTTTGTACTTAGCGGTTCGAACAAAGCACAAGGGACAAAGTACTAAGTACGAAGTTACGATTCACTATTCACCATTCACGATTAACGAACCATGTCGACCGAATTAGTCAACATAACTATCAACAACAAACCGTTTCAGGTGCCGAAGGGTGCACGTTTGATCGACGTGTGTCGTGAAAACGGATTCGACATTCCCTCCTTCTGTTATTACTCCGATCTCGCGTTGCAGGCGTCCTGTCGAATGTGTCTCGTCCGTATCGAGAAGATGCCAAAGCTGCAAACCTCCTGCACGATCACGTGCACGGATGGGATGGTAGTAACCACGCAGAGTGAAGAGATCGAAAAAGCACAACGCGGAATGAACGAGTTTCTGCTCGCCAATCATCCACTTGATTGCCCGGTATGCGATCGCGGTGGCGAATGCGAACTGCAGGAGATGACTTTCGACTGGGGTGGCCTCGAAGAACGCTTCACTGAAAAGAAGAACTACCATCCCGAAAAGTATCTTTCGCCAATGGTCGCCAACGATCCGCAGCGATGCATTCTCTGCAAGCGTTGCACGAGAGTTTGCGACGAATGGATGGGCGAAGAAGCAATCGAGGCTGGCGGACGTGGCGCGAACACCGTAATCGGTACATACCTCGGATGGCTCGATTGTTCCCAATGCGGAAACTGTATTGAAGTATGCCCGACGGGCACACTGCTCGACGCAACGTACCGGCATCAAACGAGACCCTGGGAACTAGCGCAGACCATTTCGACGTGTTCGTTCTGCTCCGACGGTTGTCAAATGTCGCTCGGATCACGCGGCGGTGAGTTGATGCGCGTTGTTGCGCGCGATCGCTACGTCAATGGTTTGAATGGCGAATTTCTCTGCGTGAAAGGCCGCTTCGGACATCCATTCGTAAATCATGAAGCACGTTTGCGCACGCCTCTGATTCGTTACAAGAAGGGCGGAAAGCTGATCCCCGCGACCTGGGATGAAGCCATTCGTTTCACTGCCGAGCGTTTGGACCAAGTCGCTGAGCAGTTCGGACGAAATGCCGTAGCTGTAGTGGGGAGCCCTCGCTTATCAAACGAGTCGCTCTATGCCTTGTACAAGTTTGCGAAAGAGCTAGTCGGGACTGACACGTATACGACCACAGATGCATTCAGCCTCCGACCATTCCTCGACAATCTTGGCGGCCAGTTAGCGACACACAAAGACATTCGTTACGCCCAGACGATTCTTTTGATTGGCGGTGAGCCTGAAGAACTGCAGCCTCTGACGGGCAAGCAGATACGCCAGGCAGTTCGGAACGGTGGCGCAAAACTAATCATCGTCAACTCAGTTCCGATTCGTTTGCGTGAGCAAGCGTCGCAATTTGTTCATGTACTTCCCGGCACGGAAGATGCGGTGGCTCTGGCCTTGTCGGATCCAGCGCACAACAACTTGGTCGCACAAAAATGTGGCGTTGACGTAGCTGACCTCGTGTCCTTACGCGAGACGCTCTCCAACAGTCCCGGCGATGTCATCATTATGTTCGGTGGCGAATTGAGTGAGGCGGCACAGGCGGCGATTGCTCAATTGCCACAGTTACTCGCAAATGACCGGGGTCGCGTTCTGCTCCATCCACTGCCGCTATTCAATAACAGTTTGGGAGCACACCTCACGGGCCTGATGAATACAACCGTGACGGCTGAGAGTGTGCTCGATGCAGCGGGTACAAACGTTCGCGCGATGTATTTAGCGGGTGGCTTCCTGTCGCAACAACTCGAAGAACGCGAAGCTGCGTTAAGCAAACTGGATTTTATTGTCGTGCAGGAGTTGTTCGAAACAGCTGCCACCAGGATCGCTGATGTCGTGTTACCGGCAGCATCATTTGCGGAAATTGACGGTACGTTTACTAACAACGACGGATTCGTTCAACGTGTTCGACAATCGATCCCGCCGATCCATCAATCGAAGCCTGACTGGCTCATCACAACGCAGCTTGCGAATGAATTAGGTGTCGACTTCGGCTTCGGTATGTCTGCGACGGGAGTGTTCCGCGAGCTTGCTGAAAAGATGCCGGCCTTTGAAGGACTGCGATATCCATTGATGAAAGATGAGACACGACCAGTTCAGATAAAGCACGAGGCACGTCGAACGGACATTACCGCCGCGATCAAGTCTCTGAAAGAGCGTGTCGAGAACATGACTGGCGAGGGTCAAAAATTGACCGGGACGCCAGACGTCGGCCACGAGTTATTCAAGATCGGGACGCTTACTGACAAGGTGCCGCAATTTCATTTGTTGGCTGGTGGCAATCCGCGGCCCGAGAGTTTTCTGATTTCGCCGCTTTATCAAATAACGATTGATAGCGATCTGCGTACTGAAGCTGCTGTTGCTAGTGATTAAGACGCGTGGCTTCTAAGTACAAAGAACAAAGCTCAAAGTTCTAAATTGGGATAGGCCCGGAATGGATTGGTCGACTGTCTTAGACATCATTCTTAAGTTCGTAGCAATCACGATCGCGTTCACAGTCGTGTTGCTGATCGTCGCCTACACCGTGTTGGCTGAACGACGTGTACTGGCGTTAATACAGGGGCGGTTGGGGCCAAATCGTGTCGGCTATGGCGGCGCGTTACAGCCGTTCGCCGACTTGCTCAAGTTCATACTCAAAGAAGACATCGTTCCTGACAAATCAACGCGCTTCATTTATTTCCTCGCTCCGGTTATTGCGACTATGGCTGCGTTGATGACGATGATCGTTTACCCGTTTGGACCAGAAACGAGTATTCCTTTCATTGGTACCATCCCTCTGTCGATCGCGCGGTTCGACGTGGCGTTGCTGTATGTGTTGGGCGTGACGTCCGTTGGCGTTTATGGCCTCGCCTTGGCTGGCTGGTCGTCGAATAACAAATACAGCTTGATGGGTGGCCTTCGCTCATCAGCTCAAATGATTTCGTACGAACTCGCGCTCGGACTCAGCTTGATCGGTGTAATCATGCTGGCGGGGACGCTCGACCTCCAGAAGATTGTCGAGATGCAGTCTGCCTGGCACGGCTTCCGCTGGATCATCTTTCTTCAGCCGCTCGGCTTCATAATTTATCTAATAGCCGCAATCGCTGAGACCAATCGGGTGCCGTTCGATCTCCCTGAAGCAGAAACAGAATTGGTCGCAGGATTTCACACTGAATACAGTGCAATGAAGTTTGCGCTGTTCTTCCTCGCCGAATACATCAACATGTTTACGGTGTCGATGCTGGCGACCACACTGTTTCTTGGCGGCTGGAATGTCCCGTTTGCCGAGGACATTTTCGGGCGCGGAACATTCTTATTCGGATTCGTCAGTGTCCTGGGTTTTCTCCTGAAAGTAATCTTCTTTCTATTCCTGTACATCTGGCTCAGAGGCACGCTGCCGCGTTTTCGCTTTGACCAGCTAATGAACTTTGGTTGGAAGTTTTTGCTACCGGTTGCGCTGCTAAACATTTTTCTGACAGCAACGCTGCTTATCCTGTACATGTCCTACTCTGGGTCTCGTTGATGCTTGTACTGCTGTTCATTCTATTTGCCGGCCTCGCTATCGGGTGCGCGATAGCTCTCGTTGCCCAACGAAATCCACTCTACAGTGCGATCTCTTTAATCGGTGTCTTCATTTCATTGGCGTGTTTGTACGTCATGCTGGCGGCGCCGTTCATTGCCGCAGTTCAGGTGATCGTCTACGCAGGCGCGATCATGGTATTGGTCGTGTTTGTCATCATGTTACTGAACGTCGAGCAGGAAGAACGACGACGTTCGAGGCTGGGATTCCTCGTACCGGCAGCTGTTGTACTCGCAGCAGTGCTTGTCGCCGAAGCAGCATTCATCATTTGGTTCGTCGATAAGTCTCACGCGACACCCACTCAGAATATTTCAGACACCGGGCTAACGTCGTCGATTGGATCAGCACTGTTCACAAAGTATCTGCTTCCCTTCGAAATCACTTCGATTCTCTTACTGATGGCGATCGTCGGCGCAATGACCCTCGCGCGCCGGATTAAAGAGATTCCTGCGGGCGCAGCAGTGGTTCCGGGAGCTCAGGTTCTGCCTCTGCACATGTTTGATCCAAGCGTGCCACTCAGCGATACCAGAGGAGTTGAAGCGTATGGCACGGAGGAAGTGGCGGAGGTGCTTGATCTGCCAGACGATCACGATCTAACAAAGCGAGATTGATATGGTTCCACAACTCTCATGGTATCTGGCGCTGTCCGCCGTTCTATTCACGATCGGGGTCGTGGGCGTGATTATCAAGCGCAACATCATTGCGATGTTCATGTGCATTGAGCTGATGCTGAACGCGGTGAACCTGACGTTCGTGGCATTTTCAAGTTTCTTCCAGGACGTGACTGGTCAATTGTTCGTGTTCATCGTCATGACAGTGGCCGCGGCCGAAGCTGCGGTGGGACTGGGCATAATCATCGCGATCTTCCGTAACCGCGAGTCGCTTGATGTGGATGACGCGAGTATTTTGAAGTTTTAAGTTTAGTGCTTCGTACTTTGTACTTTGTTCTTTTCCTGCTCGAACTCGAAGTCGTAAGTACAAAGCACCAAGTACTAAGTACCAAGCGCTAAGCTCAAAGCAATAGACGCCAATTGGAAAACAATCTTCTCAGCATAATCATCTTCGCTCCGCTGGCCGGCGCTGCAATTAACTGGCTCATCGGCAGGCGTGTTCGTGATGAACGATTCATCGGCATTGTCGCGTGCGGTGCTGTAGCCATCTCGACGATTGTTTCCTTTTACCTTGCCTTCAAACCTGGTGGTGCACTGCAAGGTAACGTGCCCGTGTTCGATCATATTTGGACCTGGTTGCAAGTCGGGCGTTTCCGCGCAGACTTTGCACTCGGAATGGATCGCCTCAGCGGCACCTACGCACTGTTCATTACATTTGTCGGTCTCCTCATTCACATGTTCGCCGTCGGCTACATGCACGGCGAAGCAGGCTTTTATCGATTCTTCGCGTTCCTGAATCTGTTCATGTTCGCAATGCTAACCCTTGTCCTTGCTGACAACATGGTGTTGATGTTTGTCGGCTGGGAAGGTGTTGGTCTTTGCTCTTACCTGCTGATTGGTTACTACCTCGACCGAAAGGAAGCGGGCGACGCAGCCAAGAAAGCGTTCATTACAAATCGCGTCGGCGACTGGGGCTTTGTTCTCGGTATTCTGCTGACATTCATGCTGACCGGTTCTGTCAGCTTCTTTTCACACGCTGGTTCCGGTGGAGTTGTAGAGAGTGCGCTTCAGATTATCGCCTCCCGGCCAGTGGAAGCCTTCACCTGGCAGGCCATCTTCGCTGGTGGTGTCACATCTATCGCGGTCCTTCTCTTCATCGGCGCCGCAGGTAAGAGTGCACAGATCCCTTTGTACGTTTGGCTGCCAGACGCGATGGCTGGACCGACGCCCGTCTCCGCTTTGATTCATGCGGCAACAATGGTGACCGCAGGCGTCTACATGATTGTCCGCTGCTCAGCGATCTTCACACACGCGCCAACCGCGATGTTCATCGTCGCCATCATTGGCGCGGCGACTGCTTTATTTGCCGCCACGATTGGTCTCGCTCAGAACGACATCAAAAAAGTCCTCGCTTATTCAACCATCTCGCAGCTCGGTTACATGTTTCTGGCGTGTGGCGTCGGCGCATTCATCGCAGCGATCTTCCACGTGATCACACACGCCTTCTTTAAAGCCCTGTTGTTTCTCGGTTCGGGTTCAGTCATCCACGGTATGCATCACGAGCAGGACATGAGGCGTATGGGAGGCCTGCGGAAGTACATGCCGATAACCTTCGCCACAATGGTCACAGGGTGGCTTGCGATTAGCGGTGTGCCGATCTTTGCCGGGTTCTTCTCCAAAGACGAAATACTGTGGAAGACGTGGAGCGCAGCTTTACCAAATGCCGGCTTCAGCAAGATCCTGTGGGGTATCGGCGCGCTGACTGCTCTGCTCACAGCCATCTACATGACGCGAATGATGGTCATGACGTTCTGGGGAGACGAACGATTTCGTGACGCGCATCTCGATTCAAGTGAAGATACTTCACACGCACACGATCAGCACGGCACTCCTGAACCACATGAATCCCCCTGGATCATGACTGTGCCGCTGATTGTTCTCGCCGTGTTGTCGACTGTCGGCGGTTTCATCGGCGTGCCTTACGCGCTCAGCTCGTTCTTTACTGAGCGGAACGTAAACGTGATCGAGCGCACCCTGGAGCCGGTTATCGCTCATGTTCCCGCTGGTCCAGCGCGGTCGCATAACGAAGGTGCAGCACTGTCAGCAGCTCCTGGCGAACACAGCGCGACTGAAACTGCAGCGGCAGAACACACGGCATCGGAGTCGGCCCCTGCACATAACGCTGAAGAGATCGCTTCGGAACGAATGTTGGCCGGACTGTCGGTTCTGATCGGCTTGGCTGGAATCGCGATCGGATGGTGGATCTTCCGCAAACGTCCACTGCTGCAAATGCCAACCATCCTGGAAAACAAATACTACGTCGACGAAATTTACGACGCGACGATTATTCGGCCGATTGAAGCCGGATCTCGCGAAGGACTTTGGAAGATTTTCGATACGGGAGTTATCGACGGCACCCTGCACGCCATCGGCGATGCAGTCGTTGAGGCTGGGCGCCTCGGTCGATATCTTCAAGCCGGTTTCGTGCGCGGTTACGCCGCAATCATTTTAACGGGCGCGCTGATTCTGATTGGATTATTCGTGTTCTACAGCATTCCGAGATGATGAGCCATTTGCTGACATTATTGATACTCGTACCCGTAGCGGGCGCACTGGCGACTGTGCTTTATGCCGTCGTCGCTAAAGGTAACGACGAGCATCACAAATGGATTGCTCTTGGGACGAGTGTGGTTACTTTCCTGCTTTCGCTGTTCTTGCTTCAACGAATCGGAAGTTATCCGACGGCCGAGTTCAGGTTTGAAGAAAACGTCAGCTGGATAAGCTCGATAAATGCGCGCTATCACCTCGGTGTCGACGGCATCAGTCTTTGGCTGGTAATACTCACGACGTTTCTGATGCCGATTTCAATTCTTTCGAGTTGGACCGCGATAAAGCAACGCCTGCTCGCGTACTACCTTTTCCTGCTCATTCTCGAGTCAGCAATGATCGGCGTGTTTGTTTCCCTCGACCTGCTGATCTTCTATTTGTTTTTTGAAGCCTCGTTGGTGCCGATGTTCTTCTTGATCGGCATCTGGGGTGGCGATCGTCGTATTTACTCGGCGGTGAAGTTTTTCATTTACACCGCCGTCGGCAGTTTGCTGATGCTCGTGGGCATCATTGCGCTTTACTTTATCTATCACTCGTTTGACTACACCACACTTGTTGCCGCGATGTCAGGTGACACTGCGTTGGCGGGGCCACTGGGCTTCTGGCTGTTTCTCGCATTTGCCTTCGCCTTTTGTATCAAGGTGCCGCTTTTCCCGCTGCACACGTGGTTGCCCGATGCACACACTGAAGCTCCGACGGCTGGTTCAGTGATCCTCGCCGGCGTGCTTTTAAAAATGGGCACGTATGGATTGTTGCGTTTCAACCTCGGAATGTTTCCTGAGATGGCGCGCCGCTTCGCCCCGTACATAATCATTCTCGCAATCATCGGCATCATCTACGGCGCACTCGTCGCGATGGTCCAACCCGACGTGAAACGGCTGGTCGCTTATTCGTCAGTCAGTCATATGGGTTTCGTTGTGCTCGGTCTCTTCTCTTTCACCGAACTCGGCATGCAGGGTGCGCTCTATCAAATGCTTAATCACGGCGTCTCGACCGGCGCGCTCTTCCTGTTCGTCGGTTTTATTTACGAGCGACGCCACACGCGTTTGATAAGCGACTTCGGCGGGCTGGCGACGCCAATGCCCTGGTTCTCGACGCTATTTGTGATCGCATCACTCTCATCGATCGGTCTGCCCTTCCTGAATGGCTTTGTCGGTGAGTTTCTGATTCTTGCGGGCACATGGACATCGGGCGCTGTCAGTCATCCCTACATCGCCACGATGTTAGCGGGGACAGGTGTGATCTGGGCTGCTGTCTACATGTTGTGGATGTTGCAGCGTGTCGTGTTTGGTCCGGTGAAGAATTCAGAGAACGCGAAGCTCCCAGATTTGAATCTACGGGAGCTTGGCCTAATGCTGCCGCTTGTATTGTTGATGCTTTTCATGGGCGTCTACCCGCGTGTCTTTCTGGATCGTTCGCAAGCAAGTGTGCAAAAGGTCCAGGAACGTGTGGGAACACGTCAGGCTGGTGGCTCCTTCGAAGCTGCTGTCGACGCGAAACCAGAGGATCACTGAATTAACGAATGAACTTCTTTCTAGCACAAGCTTCGGGAGCCGACGTTAACTGGTGGGTCATCGCGCCCGAGGTGATCGTTTGCCTCGCGGCGGTAGTGGTGATGCTCGTTGATGCGTTTGCAAATCAACGACAACGTTGGTTGACTGGCGCCATTGCGCTAATCGGATTAGGTGCCGGAGCTGCAACTTCAATCTGGCTTTGGAACTCATGGCGTGGTCCGACCGAGGCGTTCGGCGGAATGATCGTGCTCGACGAATTACGTCTTGGGTTCACGCTGATCTTTCTCTTCGTATCAGCGCTGACTGTGCTGCTTTCGATAGTTTGGGTGACCGGTGAAAATCTGCCCGCGGGAGAATTCCATTCGCTCCTGTTGTTCGCGACTGTCGGCATGATGCTGATGGCGTCCGGTGGCGATCTCGTCATCGTTTTTCTGGGCCTCGAAATCCTTTCCATCGCCACTTACGTACTCGCAGGTTTTCGTCGTACTGACGTGCGTTCGAATGAGTCGTCGCTGAAGTACTTCATCCTCGGATCTTTCTCATCCGCGTTTCTGCTGTACGGAATCGCTTTGACATACGGCGCCACGTCACTCCCCGGAGCAGGAGGGACGACAAACATCTCTGAGATTGCAAACCGCTTGAATCAATCGCCGTATCCCGGGCTGCTCTTCGCAGGCGCAGCAATGATGCTGGTCGGATTTGGTTTCAAGATCGCGACCGCACCCTTCCACGTGTGGACGCCTGACGTTTACGAAGGCGCGCCAACTCCTGTTACGGCGTTCATGGCCGCCGGTCCAAAGGCCGCTGGCTTCGCGGCCTTCATGCGCGTCTTTGTCTTTGGCTTCCCGTTCATTGTCGCAACCTCGAATACACTGATCGGTGCGCAGGTCCATGCGTTGTGGGTAAACGTGCTCGTAATTCTTGCGATCCTCACGATGACACTGGGAAACGTTGTTGCGATAGCCCAAAACAACGTGAAGCGGATGCTTGCGTATTCATCGATCGCTCACGCCGGCTACGCGCTCGTTGGCTTTGTAGCCGCAGGTTCAACATCTGACCCGGCGCAGCGGGGCGCCGCGCTGACGGCCGTGATGTTTTATCTGCTCACTTATGCAGTGATGAATATTGGCGCGTTTGCCGTCGTTCAGCTGATCGCGAGAAGCGGAGATCGACGAACTGCTGTCGAAGACTACAGCGGGATCGGATTTCAATCACCAGTGCTCGCGTTTTCGTTGAGTCTCTTTCTCCTAAGTCTGCTCGGTATGCCGCTCACGGCCGGCTTCATGGGGAAAATCCTCGTCTTTGGTGCAGCTATCGAACAACACTATTACATGCTTGTCGTAATAGGCGTTCTCAACACAGCGGTGTCCGCCTATTACTACCTTCGATTGATCATAGTTATGTTCTTTCGTGAGCGACTCACCCCCTGGACTGCGCCACGGATTCCGGCCAGCGTTGGCGTTGCACTTGCGATAACCGTTTTCGGAGTTCTTTTGCTCGGAATTTTTCCGTCGCGAATAATCAACGCGCTGCAAACCAGAATTCAATCTCAGTTTTATATCCAGCAGGTCAGGCGTTGAAGTCAGAGCCCACCACCGACATCGCCGAACAGATCAAGCAACAACTGGGCGACAAGTGGCTCCCGCACATCTACGCGCAACGCGTACTGCGTCTGCGCACGCGGCCGTACACGTTTGCAAAGCCACAACCGACTGCGCGAATTACCGTACAGCACACGTTGCTTGGCATTGAGTTAAAGATCGGTCGTCAACGACTGCTGTGCCCTGACCTGGCAACGGCCAGGTATTTGTCGGTCTTTGCCCGCGCAGGCTGTCAGGACGTGGCGATTCCTTACGACATCACGAAGATTTCGCACCTGGCGGACGAGCTTGAGTCGTCGTGGTTTCGCATGCTGCTCTTGGTCGACCAGTACGCTCAAAAGCATACAGATCAGTTGGCCGCTCGGTTGAAGCGGTTGTTATTTGGTAATATTCGTGTCGAGGTTAAAGCGGCACATCACGTGCGAGGGGGGAATTGAATTGACTGCTAAGAAAGTAGATTTCTGGATAAATTAAACGTTTCTGATTGAACATGACTCAAGAGATCCCGAACTCCCAGGAAAACCCAGCCGAAACCGGTTCACCACTTCCCTTTCCTTTTAATCAGCAGACCTATTGCCGCTACGAGCCAATAGAACCGCAGATAGAGGAAGTCCGTGTGCTCGTTGTCGATAATCTTCTACGCGACCAGGACGACCTATCCATTGTCGCCAAGAACGAACTCGGCGACATGGCTGAAAGTCAGCTAAAGCGAGAGCGAATGATCGCCGACATGGCGATTGAGAACATCGTCAACAACATCTCGCGGCTGGTTAAGCAGCCATCGACTGAAGTAACACACGTTTCCGAGATCGCCTCAGCAGCAGAAGAGTTTCGGCCTGACGCAATTGTTTTAGGTGGCACGCTTCGGGATTTCGATTATTACCAGCCATCGATCCTTGATGGCTTTGGTAGCTTCATTCGATCTACGCGAATCCCCGTATTAGCAATTTGCGGCGGACACCAACTAGTGGGACTGAGTTTTGGCGCTCGCGTCATCACCCTCGACAAGCTCGAGCAGCACGAACAACGGGCCGATCGACCACAGGAGTATCAGTATCGTTTTATCAGAATCACGGATCCGAATGATCCTATATTTGATCGCGTACATTCAGTCGAGTCGGGGATGACACATCCCAGGAATCAGGCCCGGATCCTGCGTGTGTGGCAGAACCACGGTCTGCAACTCGATCGAGTGCCGAAGGGTTTCAAACTCCTCGCTACGTCCTACCTGTGCCGCAATCAGATGATGGTTAAGCGGTCCTCTGGTCAGTTGATCTACACCGTGCAGTTTCATCTCGAGAAGTCGTTTGAAGACTGGAACAAGAGCCGCACGCGGTGGGAACATCCAAATGAATCGCGCGACGGAAGATTACTGTTCGAGAATTTTCTGATGCTGGCCGTGGAGAAGAGTTAGTGTGGGATCACACGCGTGTATCATTCACCCCAGGCTTCAGCCTGGGGTTTTAGTTTGGATAACTCACTAACCGTTTTAACGGTTTTTCGCGTATCACAATCATCCTTCGGGTTCCGCTGGTTGTGACGCTCTGTTTTGAAACCACTAAAATAGTTCGACCGATTCACGTCGACCCGGAACCCAACCCAAAGGTTGGGAGAATGAAAAAGTTGAATTCTTTTTAAATGGAGTTCCGAGTATTAGACACAAGCTCGCTCGCCGAAGC
>JBKPMX010000118.1:0-34586 GCA_046765655.1 Acidobacteriota bacterium | reverse complement strand
ATTTAAGAAGTCCCTGAAAATCGAGTGCTACATCGAAGGCCGAGGCGCGTAACCGACGTAACTGCTGGCGCGGTGCCCGCAGCGTCTCCCCAGACATCAGCCCGCGCCTCAGCGCCTTCGTGTCGACTTCGATGAGGCGATTTAGAAGTGGGTTGTCTTTCAAAATTTCTGAGGATCGGCGTTCTACCACCCAGGAGATCTCTGCCTGGGGCATAGCTCGCCGAATGGCTGCCAGCGCCGGAAGCGTGTGAACAACATCACCAATACTGCTGAGTTTGACGATTAAAATCCGCATGCGAACTCTATGTCCCGCCGAAATAACTGAACTGAAGCTTAGCCTCAGCTACTTTTTTCCCTGACACTAACTTAGTCAGGACCCCTTCAAGTACCGGGCTCTGGTCGTCGAGTCCGCTCGCCGAAAAGACCCCGCCCTTCAGGAACCGACCAGAAAAACTATACGACACGCCCCGCACCTGCGTCGTCATGAAGGTGAACTTCTCGCGCTTCACAGTTAGTTGTTGGAAGCGAAACGACCTGCCGTTGTTGAGCTGAAGTCCGGATGGGGGTAGTCGACGCAGGCGTCGCGCATTCAGATTAATGGCACTGAAATCCGAAAATCCGGACGGAGCCTCACCGATGATCCAAAAACTTCCATTTGGATCGAACCGCTCCTCGCCTTTTTGCGGATAAGCCACGCTGCAAGTGATCGCGAAAAAGAAAAGCGCCAGTCTGCAGTTTTTGATGAACATGATTCTATTTCCTCAATCGCGTCAGTAACGAACTAGTCGAATGATCTTTCGGATCGCCGACTATTGCGACTGTGCCTCCGTAAGAACGCACCACGTCGCGCTCCGGGACCGTGTCTTCAGTGTAATCGGTTCCCTTAGCGTGCACGTCCGGCTTCAACGTCAATAGTAATTGCTCAACAGTTGGTTCGTTGAAAACTGTGACGTAGTCCACTGAGTCTAGCGACGCCACCAATTCTGCGCGCTCGTCTTGTGGAAGAATCGGACGACCCGGTCCTTTCTGAATCCTGACCTGTTCATCGGAATTAACACCGACAACTAACAAATCGCCCAACTCGCGCGCACCTGTCAGATATCTCGTATGACCAACATGAAGAACGTCAAAACAGCCGTTTGCAAACACGATCGTGGCGCCTTCCAGGCGCGCGCGCGCAACGCGAGCTGTGAGCTCTTCACGGGTTAAGACTCGACCGCTTGATGTCATAGTTCAGAGTTCACGATTGAATGCTCGAGTTCGGCAGGAGTTATCGATGCGGTGCCTCGTTTCATTACGACAAGGCCTCCGGCGTAATTCGCCAATTGCGCTGCCTCGGCAAACGATGAATCACAGGAGAGTGCGAGTGTGAAAGTTGCGATTACGGTGTCGCCGGCACCGGTAACATCAACGGGTGATGCAGCACCGACAGCTTTGATGTGCAAAGGAGCGCCGCCATTTTCCAGAAGCATCATTCCCTGGCTACCGCGCGTAACAAGCAATGCTTTATATCCGAGTTTCTGTCTCAACACCTCGGCCGATTTCTCCAACTGAGGCGAACTCTCGACCTTTTCGCCAAGCAGATTCTCGACTTCGTCTTCGTTCGGTGTGGCCGAAGTAAAGCCACTGAAACTCGCAAGCCGGAACCGAGAGTCGACTAGAATCGGAATCTTTCTTTTTTCGGAGACCTCGCGCAGCAAAGTAACAACTGATTCGTCCACCACTCCATAGTTATAGTCGGAGATAATCACTGCATCTGCGTCGCGGACAGCTTTCTCTAGGGCTTCGTTGACTGCTTGCCGTGTATTGCTGTCTGAAAAAGGCTGGTCTTCGTAATCGATTCTGATTACCTGCTGACGAGTCGAATGAGCTTGTCCTGCGAGTATTCGTACTTTAGTTGTTGTGTTGAAAGCTGAGGACGTAATCAACCCGCTTGCATCAACTTTTGCATTCTCGAGTTTGGCTCGCAATTCACGACCGGCTTCATCGTCGCCTGACGCAGCTAACAGCGAGACTTGAGCGCCGAGTGCGGCAAGGTTCACGGCACAGTTTGCTGCACCGCCTGGAATCGTTTGTGTCTGTTCGTGTCGGAGGATGAAAACAGGTGCTTCGCGCGACACGCGAGCGATTGAACCGTAGAGGAACTGGTCGGCAATTGCGTCGCCAACGACGACGATTTTCCGCTCAGAAAATCGGTGAACGATACTTAGCAATCGTTCCTGATTAGTTGTTTGGTCGTCGCTCAAGGTTTCACTCTATCGATCAGGAATACCGTTCATCAAGAATCATCAACGATTCTGAATCGGCTTTGCCTCTTGATGTGAGGCGGTGGCTTAGCCCCGCCGTACCGATGGCTCTTTTCGCTTGGGCTTCGCCCCTGGTTCGGCCTCTGGCGCAGCACTGTCAGGCGCAAAGCCCGAACGTGGGCATAGCCCTAAATCATCGGGCGCTTGTTGCGGCGCGGCACAGCCGCGCCGCACATCGGACGGCAAAGCCGTATCTTGTCATGACACTTTTGGTCGAATCATTGTTGCTTCAAGATCGATCTGACGCATTCCAGAAGATCCTCCGACACCAGATCTGGCTGATATTGCCAACCTGCTCGCTGATACTCCCATTCGCCCCGTCCGTACCCGCTCAGAACGAACGCCGAATGCAGTCCTGCGTTTCGTGCGAGCTCGATGTCGCTGTATCTATCGCCAACCATCCAACTTGACGCGAGGTCGATCTCAAAGTCTTTTGCTGCCCGGTCGATCAGGCCTGCCTTCGGTTTTCGACAGTCGCAGTCGAGTCGATAAGGTGGTTCACCCACTGTCGGATGATGCGCGCAGTAATAGATGGCATCAAGTCTCGCCTCCGATTCAATCATCTTGCGATTCAGTTGCTGGTGGATGTCCTTTATTACATCTTCAGAGAAATAGCCGCGCGCTACGCCAGCCTGATTGGTAACGACAATAGCCAACCAACCTTTCTCGTTCAGAAGTTTTATTGCTTCGAACGAGTACGGGTAAATTTGAAAGCGCGAAGGATGGTTAACGTAACCCACCTCTTCAGAAATTGTTCCATCGCGATCGATGAACACTGCAGGGCGCTTCATGCTACGCGACTGAGTCGCAAATGCTCCTTACTGTTTTCGCAAAGCTGGCACGCTTCAACAGCGCCAGCGAATGTTCTAACACTTCCTCAACTGTAATCGCCGTCATGCAACGATGATCGATCGGGCAATCGCGAAGCATGCACGGTGCGCAGTCAGGTGGGTGACGCAGGATTTCAGCTTGCGACGAGAACGGACGCGTCGTCAATGGGTTCGTTGGACCAAAAATTACAAGAGTTGGCCGCCCGAGTGCCGCGGCGATATGAGCTGGACCAGTATCGTTAGTGACGACTAGATCCGATACCGAAAGAATTCCAATCAATTGCTCGAGAGTTGTCTGGCCTGTCAGCACGACCGGGGAGTTACGCATTCGACTGGTCACAGCTGAAGTAACTTCTTGTTCATCTTTCGACCCTACGAGTAGAACCTGCAGGCCGTGATCGATCAGTTCGTCAGAGACCTTCGCGAACGACTCCGTAGGCCAGCGCTTAGCTCGACTATTGATTGATCCTGGACAAATCGCCACGACTGAGCTGCCCGGCGTAACGCCGGTCTGGACCAGCATGCGTCGCGCATTTTCGCGCTTGCTGTTCGGTAGCTGAAGGCTTATATCAGGTTCGTGTTCGTAAAGTGTATTTGATCCAAAGAGCGACTGCTCGAGTGCGGCGATTAAATAAAGGTAATAGAAAACTTCGTGTTCGCTCGATCGCCAATCTGGTAGCGGAACCGGATGGGTTAGAAGCCGCTGGCGCGATTCGGTCGCGTATCCCAGCCTCATTGGAACGCCAGCAAAGAACGGAATCACAGCAGCTTCAAAGGCATTCTGAAAGAGTACTGCGAGATCAAACTGCCGGCTCTTCACTTCACGAATTTGTTTTATGACACTGAATGCGTTCCGGCGATCGTAGACAAGCAGCTTGTCGATGAAGTCTTGACTAGTGAAGATTTCGCGGGCCCAGGGCCTGACTGCTAAAGTGATTTCTGCGTCAGGCAGGAGTCGTCGTAGCGCGCGCAGTGCCGGAATCGTCATGACTGCGTCGCCTACCCAGTTTGTGCCGCGAACGACAACTTTCTGAATTCTGTCAGTGCTCAAAGTATTAAGTTGAAGTTGGGGCGGCCACGGAGGGCCGCTCCCAACAACTGTTCATTCCGTCTATATTAAGTTCCGCAATCCTTCTTCGATCGTGGTTGTTGGCTGCCACCTTAGATCGTTGCGGATGTGCGATAAGTCGGAGACGTAATTCAAAGGAATTGGAGCTGTCATCCCGGCATCTTCCTCAATGATCGGCTCCACTTGAATCATCTGACCAATGGTTCGAATTATCTCGCGCAGCGACGCTGCATTTGTTCGACCACCACCCAGATTATAAAGGCCAAACTGCCGTGCCGATTCGATGAACGACTCGCACGCTCGCGAAAAATCGTCAACAAAAAGAATGTCGCGTACCGGATCGATTTCTTTCGGAAGTCGAATTGGCCTGCGGTGCTTTATCGATTCGACGTAATGCGTTACGAAACCATTCTCGTTATCGGGCGTAGGTCGCGCATAAATTGCAGACGAGCGAAAGATGCAAGCGCGAACCTGTTGTGTGGCTGCGTAGTACTGAACATATTTTTCGCCCATCAGCTTAGACCACTCGAGCGCTGATTGACCGCAATAACTCGTCGGGCAACTTTCAGGCACCTCAGAGTAGTTGCTCGCATGGCTGCCGTAGACGTCTTTGGTCGAGGCATAGATGAAAACAGATCCCGCTGGCATCTGCCGAATCACGTTCGCAGTGCCCTGGGCGTTTGTGCGGAAACTCTCTTCAGCTGCGGTTGGATCTTTGTCGAGAAAAGCGGCCAGATGAATGACGACGTCATAATCGGCGACTCTTCGCACGTCGTATTCGTCAAGGATGTTAAGATTCGATCTGCGAGAGAAGTTGTCAGCAGAAAAGAATCTGCGGACGTGCGTGCCGAGGTATCCACTGCCACCCGTTACAAGTGTTTTCATTGTTCGAGAGGCGGGCAATGCGACCACTTAGAAGAATTGCTAAACCTCAATCATTGTTCCTTTCGCAAGATCGGCGCGCGTTAGTTTGTGAAGTTTCAGAAGCGCACTACCATCTCCGATCGCTACCAGAAGATCGCCGCCTTGAATTTCGTAGTCGCCGCTTGGATTGAAGATTACCTGTCCGTCACTACGACGAATACTTACAATAACGATATTCAGCTCTGATCGAATGGTCGTATCTCTGAGCTTTCTTCCGCACAAGGGAGACGAATGATCGACTTCGAGTTGTTCAAAGCCGAGATCGAGTTGGTTAGCAGTTGCGGAGTCAATGAAATCACCGACGGCTGGTTTCGTTAATGCTACAGCCATGCGATGGCCACCGATTATTGTCGGAGCGACCACTCGATTTGCGCCAGCTCTGATGAGCTTTGGTTCAGCTTGTTCTTCGACAGCACGCGCAACAATATGCAGATGTGGATTTAGATCGCGGGCTGTCAGCACGACGTATACATTGTCAGCATCGTCCGGGAGACACGCGGCAAGGCCACGCGCTTGCTCGACACCTGCTTCTCGCAAACTCTCTTCAAGCGTTGCATCCCTGACGAGAACCGTAACCCCCATTTGAGTCAGTTCGGAAACAATCTGAGGGTTACGTTCGATTACGATGAAGGTGTCGTGAGAACCGATAAGACTTCGAACAAGATGCGAGCCCACGCGACCCGCACCGCAGATGATAAAATGGTTTCGCAGTCGGCTCACTTTTCTTGAACGGCGACGTTGACCGAACGTTGCCAGTAACTCTGACTGAACAATCGATTGCACGGCGGAGGTCAGCGCGTACAAGACCAGACCAACGCCGAACAGCATGAAGACCGAAGCAAACGCTCGACCCGCCGTCGTCTTTGGCGTCAGATCTCCGTAGCCAACGGTCGTAACCGTTTGCACGGTTACATAAAGGCTATCAAGTATAGACCAGCCTTCAAGAGTCCGAAACGTGACGATCCCAAGAACAAGTGCGAACAGAACTGCTACGAAAACGAACCGAAACCTCCAGCGTCTCGAAGCGAAAGGCCCGGGGCCTGAAGGTGTTAGACTCATAGCGGGGAAGCGGCATCAAAGTGTTTGCGGCAGTTGGCGGTCACGTTAGCTAATGCCGCAGATGGTGTCAAACAGTTATCGACAGAACCGTCGGCAGAATGTTACGTATACCGTTTAACTAGGGAGGACTTAGGAGCAAGGGCTCGAAAAAGCCGCGATTGACTGTCGTATGCCGGTACGCTATCCACCGAATGAGGTGCCCCAGGGAAGAGTCAGTCGTGATCCCCGTACCGGTCGAATTGTTTCCTATGCTGAACCTGAGCAGGGCTTCATTCGCAGAACTGCTCGTCGTCTTCTTAGCCCGATTATCGTCGTTCCAGTTGTCGTCATAGGCGCGGTTGTCCTGGGCGTTCTCATCTACTACTGGACAATCTTCTCAGCCCGAATAGACAACTTGCTCGCCGGTGAAGTGTTCACTCGCTCGGCTGGGATCTATGCAGCGCCGAAGGAGGTTCACGTAAATGAATCGATCTCGCCAGAACAGTTGATCGAGTATCTGAAACGTGCGGGCTATGTCGAGAAAACACAACAAGCTGATAACTCGCGCGGTCGTTATGCTCTGAACGGCGGCACTTTGGAGATAGAACCTAGCAGCGCTTCGTCTGTTGATGGCCAAAAGCAATTTCATCACGTTCGGTTGCAGTTCGCCCGTAACGGAAAATCAATCGCGTCACTAGCAGATCTCGAAGCAGGCGGTGCGATACAGCAGACTTGGATCGAGCCAGAATTGATTAGCTCTGTCACGGGTACCCAACGAGAGAAGCGCAAGGTTATCGGCTTCAGCGATCTCCCTCCAAATTTGGTGAAGGCGATCACCGTCACTGAGGATCGTTCTTTCTTCGATCACTATGGAGTAAACATTCGCGGAATCATTCGAGCGTTTGTTCGTCGTTACGACACCGATCCGAATTCTCCACTGGCTCGTCAGGGTGGCTCAAGTATTACGCAGCAACTCGTGAAGAATCTGCTCCTGTCACCGGAAAAAACCCCGCAGCGTAAAGTCTCGGAAGCCTACATGTCGATCATTCTCGAGACGAGGTTGAGCAAAGAAAAGATTTTCGAGCTCTACTGCAATCAGATCTACATGGGCCAACAGGCCGGCTTCTCGATCAATGGAATGGGCGAAGCAGCGAGTGCTTATTTCAACAAGGACGTGACCAACCTCAGTCTTCCGGAATCCGCGACGCTAGCGGGTCTGATCAGAAGTCCCAATCGTTACAACCCGTATAAAAATATCGATACAGCAACGTCACGCCGGAATCAGGTACTGGATTCGATGGCTGAAACTGGTGCCATCTCGCAGGATGAAGCGAATGTGGCAAAAGCTACGCCGCTGAAAGTTGCTCCGCTCCGCGGTCGTATCGATGTGTCGGATGCGCCCTACTTCGCTGACTACGTTCAAAATCAATTAGGCGACATGATCGCCGGCGCCGGAACTGAACATCTTCGAGTCTACACAACGATCGACATGGACTTGCAGCGTGCAGCTTATGCAGCGCTGACGAAACAACTTGGTGAGTTAGATAAGGTGGAGCAAAAAAGATTCGCTCCTGGAACGTTGCAGGCTGCACTCGTGGCGATGAATGCGAAGACCGGCGAGATCGTCGCCATGGTAGGTGGACGCGATTATTCGAAGAGTCAATTGAATCGCGCCGCTGACGCCATGCGCCAACCAGGTTCTGTGTTCAAGCCATTCGTGTACGCGACCGCTCTCAACACGGCATACGATCCGATTCCGCGCGTGATTACTCCGGCTACTACTTACATGGACGAGCCGAAGACATTCACGTTCGATAACCAGGAGTATTCACCGGGAAACTTTGGCGACACGTACAGTCATGCGCCGGTTACGCTCCGCGACGGCCTCGTTCACAGTTTGAATGTGGTAACGGTCGAAGTTGCTATGGAAGTAACCATCGGACGTGTGATGAGTCTTGCGGCGAAGGCTGGACTACCCAAACCTCCGCGTTCGTATCCAGCGATGGCCCTGGGTACAAGTGAGGCGACGCCACTGCAAATCGCTTCAGCTTACACAGCGTTTGCGAATCTTGGTTCACGCAGCACACCGATCGCTGTTAATCGCATAACGACCGGCGAAGGTGTGACACTTGCCGCTCCTTCAACGCAGCGCAACGAAGTTCTGAAGCCGGAAGTCGCCTACGTCATGACTTCATTTATGAAGGATGTTGTGAATCGGGGTACGGCGGCTCCGGTTCGTTCGCGGGGATTGAAGGGAGTGCTCGCCGGAAAAACCGGAACGTCGCGCGACGGATGGTTCGCCGGCTACACCCCTAACCTCGTATGCGCCGTTTGGGTCGGGTTCGATGATGGATCTCAGTTAGGGCTGACCGGTGCTAATTCAGCGTTGCCGATTTGGAGCGACTTCATGAGCGTCGCTTTAGCTGAACATCCAGACTGGGGCGGCGACTGGGAGAAACCGGCTGGTGTTCAGGAGGTTGAGATCAATTCGAAGACTGGTGAAGTTGCAACTCCGGAAGATGTCGACAAACGAGTTGAGTTTTTCATCACCGGCACTGGTCCAAATACAGAGTCTACCGCAACTGCGGAGCCGAGTCCGGGTGAGCAGGTGGAACCGTCACCCGAGGCAACGATTCCTGAGGAGCCGTTGCCGCAAGTTTCGCCCTCACCTCCCAAAGCGAAGCCAAACGCGACACCTGATGGTGCGCGTTTGGAAGGAACAATTACGTTGGATATTGATCCAACGACAGGATTGATTGCTGTTGAATCATGTCCTGTGGTGAGGACCAGAACTTACGTGTTGGGGACTGAACCGAAAAGATTTTGTGGTCCTGAGTATCACAAGGTTAAGACTGTTGATCCGGGAGGGTCGCGACCACGGACGGTTGCATCACCCTCGCCGAGATAAGGCTGTCCGCTTACTGAAGCTATTTAAGTCGAGGGCGTTATTGAGGAAGGATAGCGCTTACTCAACTTAAAACGTCTTATCGAGCGCTGCTCGCAATGTTTCGATCGCCAACGATGCCGCGTGATGCTTTCGCGACGGCAACCCGCCGACGGCATGGAGGAGCTCAGCCTTTGTCAGTTCTAGCGCTTTCGTGATTTCCTGGCCTTGAAGCAGTTCAGTTAGAACCGAGCCACAGACGATGGTTGGTGGGCATCCGTAGGCTAGAAATCTCACCTCCTTAATTCGTTCATCGTTCAACGACAATGAGAGTCGCATGCGATCGCCACACATCGGGTTTGTTTCTTCCGCCGACGCGTCTGCTGAAGACAGTTCGCCGACATTTCGCGGATGTGCCAGGTGATCTTTGAAGGTTGCTGAGTAGGTCATGTTCTCTTTGGAGCTTTCGACGTGCTGGAAATGAAGTCAGTACCACCTCGCGGTAGCGGGTGGGTGCGTAGCGTGTCGACTCGGCCATGAATCCAAGCTGCACACCCACCCGCTACCGCGAGGTGGTACTGACTTCCTTCTTATTCAATGGCGACAACTCTCGTAAGCGACCAACCGCATCTCGCAACACTGCAATTGTGTAATCAGCGTCTTCCATCGTGTTGCTTTTACCGAAACTGAAACGAATCGAACCGCGCGCATCTTCAATCGAACGACCAAGCGCGCGAATTACTGGAGACGGTTCAAGCGTTCCAGACGAACAGGCAGAACCCGTCGATACTGCAACACCCTGGAGATCCAGGTTGATCAGCAATCCCTCGCCTTCGACAAAGTGGAACGAAATGTTTGACAGATGAGGAAGACGATTCTCCCGATGTCCATTCAGATCGATATCATCGATTGAGTCAATCACTTTTTGTTCGAACGCGTCGCGAAGTGCGGAATCGTGCGCGTTCCTTGATTTCATTTCTTCTGCGGCAAGCTTCGCGGCGACGCCAAAACCAACGATCGCAGCGACGTTCTCGGTGCCGGCGCGACGTTCACGTTCCTGATGTCCGCCGACGGTCTGCGGCGCCAATCGCACTCCACGCCGAACGTACAAAGCGCCAATCCCTTTTGGCCCATACAGCTTGTGTCCAGACAAGGTGAGAAGGTCAACACCTAGATCCTCCACATCGATCGGCAGACGGCCGGCGGCCTGCACAGCGTCTGTGTGAAACCAGATCTTCTGACCGCGTTCTCTGGCAGCCCTGACCTGCTGACCAATTTCGCGTATCGGTTGAATGGTGCCAATCTCATTATTCGCCATCATCACTGTGACGAGAGCGGTGTCGTCGCGCAACTCCGATCGAAAGTCCTCGACTCGCACGACTCCATCTCGGTAGACCCGCAATCTTGTGATTTTCCAGCCACGCTTTTCAAGCAAGTCGCAGACACCGCGCACGGATGGATGCTCGATTGTGGAGGTGATGATGTGCTTTGCGGTCGAGGCGGGAAGTTCGGTGATGCCACGCAGCGCGAGATTATTCGCCTCCGTTCCACCTGATACAAAAACCACCTCATTTTGCTTCGCACTGATTAGTGATGCGACCTGTCGTCTAGCCCGATCAACCGCCGCTCGAGCCTGCTGGCCATAACCATGGACACTCGATGCGTTGCCAAAGTTTTCCCCGAAATAGGGGAGCATGGCTTGCAACACCTGAGGGTCTACGGGTGTCGTAGCGCTATGATCCAGATAGATTCGGCGGTTAGTCATTTGATTTTGTTCAGGTGCGATTCCAACTCCGCTGACTCTAAATGCATCAGACGGGCAGTCTCATCCTGCGCTTCTCGTTTACGCGAGTCTAGGAAGGTGCATCGGGGAGCGTCAAGCACATTTAGATTGTCCCATTAAAGTTACAGGTGTTAGCATTCGGTCGTTGCTAAGGTTGGCTCTCCCAAGACACTTACGGCGATTCATGGTCGTAAATCTTTTGGAAGGACTAAACAGATGAAATATTCCAGATTTCCCCTGGCGCTTTTGTTAGCGTTGACTCTTACGGCTGTTGGCATGCCTTTCGTATCCGGGGCAGCAGCCGCATCGCAGGCTCAGTCAACGGCGCTGGAGCGCGGTTATCGAACAGGCTATTCAGACGGTTATAACTCAGGTTTTAGAGATATCAGTGAAAATGCAGCGCGCGACTATCAGAATAAGGACGAATACCAACGCGCTGATCGTTCTTTCAACCAGGTTTGGGGGCCGATAGAAGACTATCGCGACGGTTATCGGCAGGGCTTTGAAAGCGGTTACGCTGCGGGCTACGAGAAAAAGCAATTCGACTCGACGATTCCTACCGGCTTTAAGCGACGCGGTTCAGTTCAAGTAACGACGACAGCTAACCCTGATAACAGCTCTTCAAATACAACCGGCACGACTCCAGCTACGACTCCAGCAACGGCTGATACAACCGCAGGCACGACGGCGACGACTGATCCGGCAAACAACTCCGGAGCGAACGTAGCCATCCCGCGCGATACTGTTTTAGTTGTCGAACTTTTGAGTCCGTTGTCGACTGATATTACGCAGCCGGGCGATCGTTTTCAGGCTCGAGTTCTGCAGCCAGGTAACCTTTCGGCGGCTGTTGTTGACGGCCATGTGAGTTCGGTTAAGCGTCCTGGAAAAGTGAAAGGTGTTGCCCAACTGCAACTCACTTTCGATCAGATCCGTTTCGACAACCGCGCAACCACACTTCGCGCACAACTAGTTGAAGTCGTCCCGATGGGCCGTCAGAACGAAACAGAAGTTGATCGTGAAGGTGGTGTTAGAGGTCAAGACTCATCCAAGGACGACGTGGCGAAAGTCGGAGCTGCGACAGGTATAGGCGCAATCATTGGCGCGATTGCCGGTGGTGGCAAGGGCGCAGCGATCGGAGCGGTCATTGGCGGCGGAGTCGGTGGCGCAGGCGTAATGAGCCAACGCGGCAAAGACATTCGTCTTGAGCAAGGCCAACAGCTGAAAATTCGCACCTCGACTGACACGAACGTTCTGTAGCACCGCAGACGAACTTATAGGAGCAGGAGCAGTAAGCAGGAGGCAGGACGAATCCTGCTGCGCCTGCCTGCTGCCCCTGCTCCTTTTTATTAAGCGAGCTTTCTCGAGCAATGATCGCGCTTCTGACAGACTTCGGGACTGCCGACTACTTCGTTGGCTCGGTCAAAGGCGTCATCCTGTCAATCAATCCTCGCGCGACGCTCGTTGATATCACGCACGATGTTCCGCCACAGGACATCGAGGCGGGAGCTTTCACGCTCTTTGCTGCCCACAGCGCTTTCCCTCCGGGAACAATCTTCGTTGCCGTTGTCGATCCCGGTGTCGGATCTGCGCGCCGACCAATTATCGTGAGCCGGGGCGATCAATTTTTTGTTGGACCAGATAACGGACTCTTCAGTTATCTATATCGAACAGACTCTCACCAAGCTATCCACATAACGAAGGATAAATACTTTCGCGATCCGGTTAGTCCGACATTCCATGGCCGAGATGTTTTCGCGCCCGTCGCCGCGCATTTGTCCACGGGCATTGAGGCAAGCAAGTTTGGTCCCGTGATTACCGACGAAGTTCGGCTACCGGTGTCACAACCGAGAAAGTTGAAGGAGCGTGTTTGGGCAGCGCAGATCATCCACATTGATCGCTTTGGCAACTGTGTGACCAACATCACGCGTGAACTGCTAAACGCCGATCAGGAGAAGACTGCTCGGCTCAAAGTGAAAGACAAGACGATCAGATCATTCAGAACTTTCTTTGCAGAGGGTCGGGGAAAAGAAAAACTCTTTGCGGTGTGGGGCAGCGCCGGCTTTCTCGAGATCGCGGCGCTGAATCGTTCAGCAGCAAAGAATCTGAAGGTGAAGCGGGGTGATTTGGTGAGACTTGAAATCTCTAAAAGAGCTTAGAGCTTTGTACTTGGTACTTTATTCTTGTGCGCCGTACAAATCATCGAGGTAGAAAGTTCAAAGTACAAAGCGCAAAGTACAAAGCTCAACGTCTCTAATCGGTGGAAATCGGTGGATCTGCTTCCTCGCTTGTAGTCTGTTTTTCGGTTTGTTATCTTCCAACTAATCCAAAAGTTATGGCTGAAACAGTAAAAGATCCTCCCGCCGCTACGCCCTCTTCAACTGGCCTGCGTGGAGTTGTTGTCGGCGCATCGACCGTATCAGACGTCATTGGCGAAAAAGGCCAGCTCATCTACCAGGGTTACGACATCCATGATCTCGCGAACCACTCGAACTTCGAAGAAGTAGCTTTCCTGCTCTGGAACAAGCGACTACCCAAACAGGACGAACTGGAGGAGCTGAAGCGCACTCTGGGTGCTTCGTATCGTATACCGAACGAAGTCATTGAAGTTCTGCGACACACGCCGGCGGACGCCGATCCGATCGATGTTTTGAGGACTGCTGTTTCAGCGCTGGAATTTTACGATTCCAAGGCGCGCGACATTTCTTCGGGCGCGAGTCGCGGCGCTGCAATCAAACTGACGGCTCAGTTTCCAACTCTCGTCGCGGCTGCGGATCGTTTGCGACGTGGACTTGAACCAGTCGATCCCTTACCTGACGAAAACATAGCGACCAATTTCCTCTACATGTTGAAGGGTGAAAGGCCGTCGGCGGCAGACGCAAAGCTGTTCGATGTCTGCCTGATTCTCCATGCCGATCACGAATTGAATGCCTCGACATTCACCGCGCGTGTCGTTGCGGGAACGCTGGCGACTGTGTATGCCTCCGTCGTTGCGGCAATTGGCGCGCTGTCTGGCCCATTGCACGGCGGCGCGAACACAAACGTGATGAAGACTCTGTTGGAGATTGGCGAGCTCGATCGTGTAGAAAGTTATTTGAAATCTGCGCTGGCGGCCAAACGAAAAATCATGGGCTTTGGCCACGCGGTTTACAAGACAGAAGATCCGCGCGCGACACACCTTAGACAATTTTCGAAAGAAACTGGTGAACGTGCTGGCAACACGAAATGGTACGAGATGTCGCGCAAACTTGAAGAGTTGATGATGCGGGAGAAGGGGATGTATCCGAACGTCGACTTCTATTCCGCATCAACCTATTACATGATGGGGATCCCGCTCGACCTCTACACGCCAATCTTCGCTGTCAGCCGCATCACGGGTTGGACCGCTCACATCCTCGAACAATACGCCGACAACAAATTGATCCGTCCACGTGCTGACTATGTTGGCCCAAGAGACGTCACATACGTGCCGATTGAACAGCGGTAAAAATTCCTTCAGTAACACTGAACTACAGAACGGGGGCGAAGCGACCGATGTCAACGCGACAAGGACGGCGGATGAAGATCTGCTCGAGTAACATTTCTAAACCGATGACACAACTACAGGACGGGAGCGAAGCGACCGATGTCACTGTACATTGAGTTCTTGGTGCGTTGACATCGGTCGCTTCGCTCCCGTTCTGTAGTTGAGACTAAATCATTTTGCAGTACCAAGCGTGCCCCGCACCGGCCGTTCTTCAGAAGTCAACTTCACCAACTCCGGCGTAGCCGATACAAACGGCAGCTTCCAGATGACAATCGTCGATACAACCAATGCAACGGTGCACGCCACGCCGCCTTCCAGTCCGTAAGTGCCGCCGGTGAGCCACGCTGGTCCGACGTCGTCGGCTTTCAAAAACGTCGCTCCGACCAGGTGCAATCCGCTCACAGGCAAACCGAAGAACGATCCCATGGCCCAGTTCCACGCCCAATGCACACCGAGTGGTAACCACAAACTACGTGTCCGCAGGTACGCCAGCGCCAACCAGATTCCCGCCAAGGCGGTATTCGCGAACGTCACTCCGGGTACTACATTCGGATTCCAAAGGTGGCCCAACGCGAAGGGCACCGACGTCAGAAGCACACCGAGGAGCGCAAGCCGAGCACGCGTAAAAGTCTGCAACGGATATCCTCTGAACGTTGCTTCCTCAGCCAGTGCGGCGAAGATGAACATCATTGCTGATCCGATCAAGGCGATCGCGATTCGACCTGGTGAATGGACCGTGTTCAGTGACAACTTCAAACCGCCTCCGACAATAGCGATGATTGCGGCAAGCACAAGAGAACTGATTCCGATCGCCGAACCGATCAGAAAATCTCGTGCCCACAGCTTGTGAAGAGTTAGCCCGAGCGCCCGCCACGGCAGTCCCTCCAGTACGCGCGTGCAGAGATAGCCACCGATCAAAGCAGCCAGGAGGTCTGGCAGCTTTCCGATCAGATTCTGAAAGAACTCCGCATAAGGAATGCGGGGGAACGCATCATGTAAACCGGCATATGCGGCGCGCATCGCAGTTGTGACCGCCAGCGTGATGAAGATGAAAGCAAAGACGAATATGAGGAACCGGAAACCGCTTCGGAGCCGTCCGTACTCATTCAGGAAGATTTTGCGAAGGCCCATATTGGAGTGACGCATTCTAACGTAACCGCGACTCGTCTGAACATCAGCCCCTAACCTATAGTGTGTCGTCGTCCGAGGCTCTGATCGTGGTGATAAGTACTCAGTACCGTTCGCGGTAGCGGATGGCCAAGACTCAACACAAGGTGGTCACGAATACCGGGGCTTGAGTGTTGGCCATCCGCTACCGCGAACGGTACTGAATGATGGTAAGGTGCGCCCCCTTAATGAGAGCTTCGCATGGTGTGTTAGACTTTTGACCCGTCCGCATGAATGAAACCCACGAGAATCTGGACCTGAATTACAGGAGGCGTCGTCGTCGCAGAGCCCTGTTGTGGGTGCTCGGAATTACGGTAGCGCTCCTGCTCGCAATCATCGTTTCTCAACAGCTCTGGCTCTGGACCGTCCTTCGTCCCGATACTGCCTCTGAAACGCTTTTCCTCTTCGCGTTGTCGACGCTCAACTTTGTAGCGTTCGTAGTCTTCTTTTTTATCTTCGTTCGGAACCTTCTAAAGCTACGCCGCGAACGCCAGGAGCGACAGCTCGGGTCGAAAGTAAAAACACGACTGCTCGTCTACTTCATCTCAATCAGCTTTTTGCCGATCACAGCTATGGCGGCGTTCTCGTACCTGTTCCTCAATCGCTCGCTCGAAAAATGGTTCTATCCGTTTCCCGAGGGGCTCGTACAACAAGCGAGTGAGGCCAGAGAAGAGACTCTCTCAAATCAAATCAAGACACTTCGTCAGACCGCGTCGCTTGCCGTGATGTTGCTCAACCGTGTGCCTTCTTCGGATAGACAAGCAACACTCGACCAATTGCTTCAGTCGACGCAACTATCGGGAGTTGAGATCGTGACGAACGATGGCCACGTGGTTGCTCGTTCGCGCGCAAGCTTGAGTGCATCTGAAGCGGAAAAGCTCGAGAGTCTTTTTGAACAAGCCAGGCGTACTGGGCCATCAGTAGGCGAACAGCTTGCGGATGGTCTCGACTTTGACGTGCTGGCAGTGCGACTGAATGCAAGCGAAACTCTATTCATTTCCCCTGCCAAGCGTTCGATCAGCGACTTAAATGAATTGATCTCAGGGTCGGAACGGGATTATCAGGAGCTCGTTAAGAAACAACGACGCGTTAGATTGTTGGGTCTCTCGACCTTAGGTTTAATGACTCTGATTTTGCTTTTCGTGTCGAGTTGGGTCGCAATCTATCTCGCACGAGGAATTGCCACGCCAATCAAAGCCTTGGCTGAGGCTTCAAACGAAGTCGCCCGAGGAAACCTTGGTTACCGTGTGATGACGATTGCCGATGACGAACTCGCGATGTTAGCGAACTCGTTCAACCAGATGACGATGCAGCTCGAAGAGAATCGCCGTCGCATCGATGCGAGTGCTACAGAATTGCGGGAAACCAACCTGGCACTACGTGAACGGCGCAACTACATCGAAACGATCCTACAGTCGCTTTCAACTGGTGTGATATCAATCGATGAATCAGATCGAGTGACCACGCTTAATACAGCGGCAGCTCGAATGTTTGGCTTGCCAGCGAAACCGGAAAGCAATCGCAAACTTAACGAATTGATGGCACCTGAGGATTGGACTGTTGTCGATCGACTATTGCGAAGAGCACGCCGGACGCGTCAGGCAGCAGAACAGACCCAACTCGAAGGTGCGGGAAATGGGCACGGTCCGCTTCCGGTCGCCATGACTGCAACAGCGCTGCGTGATAGCGCTGGACCCGGAACCGGCGTTGTATTGGTTATTGAGGATCTTTCCGAATTGCTGGCGGCTCAGCGTGTCGCTGCGTGGAGTGAAGTCGCACGACGCATGGCCCATGAGATTAAAAACCCGTTAACGCCGATTCAACTGTCTGCTGAAAGAATAGCCAAGAACTACAGAAACATCGCGGGCAATGGTGGCAGTAATGGTGACGCTATTGATAAGGAGCGCGTTGGTGCTGTTATCACAGAATGCACTGAAACTATCACGCGCGAAGTCGCCGGATTGAAAGCGATGGTCGATGAGTTTTCGCGATTCGCTCGTCTGCCGGCAACCCGTCTTGAGAGTTCTGACCTGAATGAAGTCATCCGACAAGCTGTTGCGCTTTATGAAGATCGATTGGACGGAGCGACGATGACGCTGGAGCTCGACCAAAACGCTCCGCCTGTAATGCTCGACACCGAACAGATCAAGCGTGTGTTTGTGAACCTGATCGACAACGCGCTGGCAGCTGTCGCAACGAGCAATCAAAAGGTCATCACACTTGCGACGAGACACGATCCAGTTACCAGCTTGCTTGTTGCGGAGGTGTCTGATTCAGGGCAGGGAATCGCATCGGAGGATTTCAGGCGATTGTTTCAACCTTACTTTTCGCGTCGTGACAGTGGAACAGGCCTTGGGCTGGCGATCGTTCAGCGAATTGTGCTCGAGCACGGTGGTCGGATTCGAGCAGAACGGAATCAACCGCAAGGCGCACGGTTTGTGATTGAGATTCCGATTACCAGTTAGCAAAAGAGCAAAGAGCAAAGAACAAAGAGCAAAGAACAAAGAGCAAAGAACAAAGAGCTTACCTTTGCCCTTAGCTCTTGGCTCTTACCGCTTAGCCTTTAGCCCAAACAAATGGATTCAATTCTAATCGTTGACGACGAGCGCGGTATTCGCGACACGTTACGCGCAGTGATGGAGGACGAAGGTTTCGTCGCTGAATCCGTCGCTACCGGTGAAGAGTGTCTGAAGGCGCTCGGCCGTCGTGCGTACGGCTGCATCTTGCTCGACGTCTGGCTGCCAGGCATTGACGGGCTCGAAACACTCAAACAGATCCGCGCTTCAGGTTCGCAGTCGGCTGTAGTCATTATCTCTGGTCACGGCAACATTGAAACTGCAGTTCGCGCAACAAAGCTTGGCGCTTTCGACTTCATCGAAAAACCGCTCTCAATTGAGAAGACCGTACTGACAGTACGCAACGCATTACGCCAGCAACGGCTCGAGTTAATGAATGCCGACATGGCTGCGGCACTCGCGCGAGAGTACGTGATGGTCGGTGAGTCGGTGGCTATGCGTGCGTTGCGAAAACAGATCTCTGTCGTCGCTCCGACGGATGGCCGTGTTTTGATCTATGGCGAGTCAGGAACCGGAAAGGAACTTGTCGCGCGTGCGATTCATGCCGAATCTCGTCGCGCTGCCGCTCCGTTCATCGAAGTTAACTCGGCCGCGATTCCGGAAGAGTTGATTGAATCTGAACTCTTTGGTCACGTCAAAGGCGCATTCACGGGTGCGACTGCGGCAAAGAAAGGGAAGTTTGAACTGGCGGACGGAGCCACCATTTTCCTGGATGAAGTCGGCGACATGAGCGCGAAAGTACAGGCGAAGGTTCTGCGAGTTTTAGAAGAACAGCGCTTCGAACCTGTTGGCAGCGGAACATCAATCGGTGTCGATGTTCGAGTGATAGCTGCTACTAACAAGCGGCTGGATGTGGAGATTGAGCAGGGAAACTTTCGTGCAGATTTGTTCTACCGCCTGAATGTAATTCCTTTTGAGTTACCGCCGTTGCGGGAGCGTCTGGAAGATGTGCCGCTCCTGTTGGACCACTTCAATCAACGGTTTTCAAAAGCTTACGGCAAGAAGCCAAAGCAGTTTCTTCCGGAAGCCGTTGAGGATCTTCAGAATTATTCATGGCCAGGAAACGTACGGGAGTTGAAGAACACGATTGAGCGCGTGGTGATCATGCACCCAGGTGTGAAGGTGTCGGCTTCAGATCTGCCGCCGCGTGGCAAAGAAGAGGCGCCCGCTGCGTCGTTCAGATTCCCGTCATTTAAAGAAGCCACGGAGGCATATCATCGTGAGTTCATCCAGCGGAAACTTGAGGAAGCCGAAGGTAATGTGTCGCGTGCGGCGGAATTAATGGGCGTCGATCGTAGTCATCTTTATCGACGGATGCGGGCCTTGGGAATTCAGGCTCGTGGGGAGCGCGCAGATATCCGATAGACTTCAGCAAGCTGTGATCATGTGTATTCAGTACCATTCGCGGTAGCGGATGGCCAGACTCAACTCCATATGGTGCGGGTGTTGAGATTTGGCCATCCGCTACCGTCAATGGTACTGAATAGCTTGGCCACTTGATAATGAGCGTGCGGAAGTGTGTCGGAGATCGTCACTTACTCAGAGCCCGGTTTATGCAACTTAAGAAATCATCAATGGAAAAAGGTTTAGCAATCACCTCAATCGCTCCCAACCGCTTCGCCATGTCGAGATAGTCTTCAGGTGAGTTTCTGCCGCCACCCGACATCGCCATGATCTTTACGTCTGGATGCGTTCGTCGCAAATCGATGATTGTTTCGAGACCTTCCTTGTCCGGCATGACGAGGTCAGTCACAACTAAATCCACCGACATCTTGAGAAACTGTTCGAGCGCTGCATTGCCTTCAGCCGCCTCGGCAACTTCGTGACCTTCGTCCTGCAGGAGCGTCTTCAAAACACTCCGCACCTCATCATCGTCTTCAACAAGTAATATTTTGGCCATGGAATTGAGTGGAGGTGCAATCCTAATTTTTTTGTACAGGACTTACAAGGTTTATTTCCAAGGATCCTTGCAACGCGATTTTCAACGCTCTGCGCAACCTCCACGATCTCCGGTTCTTCGATGTCGTTTGAAACCCGGCACGTTCCCGGCGAGGCAGAGCCATCGCCGCACATCGGGCGGCAAAGCGGTACCGACAGAGGTTCAAACAAACAAGAACTCAGAACTTGTAACGCAGAGAACGCCGAGGTTGCGCACGCAGTCGAAACAAACTGAGAACTATTAATTGACAACCCTTTGTAGATAGCTTATCTCTAAAGATCTTGTAATGGTGTCAGCCATTTACAAGGAGGAAATTGAGGTACGAATGGATTTCACGACGAAAGAGTTACTGAAGCGATACGCGAAACTGGCACTTGGCCAGCCGTTTTCGCCTGTCTTGTTGAATATTCTTGTCACGTCAGTGTGCGACATGCGCTGTACGCATTGCTTCTTCACTGATGAGTTGGACGATCGGCCCCGCAAGAAGCTGCAGATGAAGACGCACGAGATCGAGCGCATTTCTCAGACCCTCGGCGGGAACCTGGGCGTTCTGATTCTCGCAGGCGGTGAGCCTTTCACACGCAAGGACCTGCCCGATATCGCTCGTGCTTTCTACACAAATAACAAGCTCGAATCGATCTACATCATGTCGAACGGTCAGATTCAGAAGCGAATCTTTCCGGACGTGACTCAGATTCTCCAGGAGTGTCCGGGACTGAACGTAACAGTCGCACTCGGCATTGATGGTCCAAAGGCTGAGCACGAGAAGATTCGTCAAAAGCCAGGCTCCTGGGATATCGCTATCGATACTGCGCGACAACTACAGGCAATTAAGAAGGAATATCCGAAGCTCGACGTGCAAACGTGCACCTGCTTTATGAATTCGAACCAGGACTCAATCTTCGAGTGGTACGACTTCCTGAAGTATGACCTTAAACCTGACAAGGTGAACTTCAATTACATCAGACCACCGTCAGCCGTTCCGAAGGAACTCGAGATCGATCTTTCTCGCTATACCAAACTCGCGCAGATGATCGACGACGATTCCAGACATGCAGCAATCAAGAACAACTATGGTGGCAGCGCCGGCTTCTTCAAAGCGGCGATCGATATCTACATGCACGGCCTGATCGCGAAGACACAGGAGACACAGACTGCGCAAATGAAGTGCTACGCAGGCACAGCCGGTGGCGTAGTCTACGACGAAGGAACTGTGTCGTCGTGCGAGAACCTCGCGCCCATCGGGAACCTGCGCGATTACGATTGGAACTTCCAAAAGCTCTGGCTGTCGCCGGCGATGAAAGAACGACGACAGAAAGCTGCTGATGGGTGTTTCTGCACGCACGAATCCAATAGTTACTACCCATCGCTTCCATTTAATCCAGGTCACTTGATCCAGATCAAAAAACTGGAGCGGGAGATGAAGAAAGCACGCAAGTCGATCGATCGAATGGAGAAGGAGCCCGAGGGCGTGCGAGCCGAAGTCTAATGACGCAGCGAATTCCAAAGATTCTGATCATTTCGTCTGATACTGGTGGCGGACACCGGTCAGCAGCGGCCGCCATCGTCGCTGGTGTTCAGAAGTTTTTGGAAAGTGAGTCGTACGCGATCCGCGTTGTGAGGGCCGTCGAAGAGTCGCATCACCTGACGCGGCGTTTGGTTAATCTTTATAACTGGATCCTGCGGAATCGCCAGCACTGGATGAAATACTTCTACTGGCTCATGAATCACGTTCGACCAGAGACACGCGAATTCTTCCATAAGCGCTGCATCGGGTATGTTGTCCAACAATTCGAACGCTGGTGTCCACACGTCGTAGTCAGTGTTCACCCGCTGACACAACACCTGTTCGGGCGAGTCTTAAAAGAGCTGAAACTTGCGGATCGAATCCCACTCGTGTCGGTCGTGACGGATCCGTGCTATGGATTTTGGAAAGGTTGGGCCTGTGATGCAGTGACGCTGTATCTGGTGGCGAGTGATGACGCGCGGCGGCAGTTGATCGACTATGGTGTTGCACCGGAGAAGATAAAGATTTCGGGCATGCCGGTGCATCCGAAGTTCAGCTTCCCCGGCGAAGAAGCCGCGCAGGCAGCACGCCGCGCTTTAGGCTTAGATGGAGAGAAGTTCACCGTATTTGTGAATGCGGGTTGGGAAGGTGGCGGTAACATACCGCAAATCTTTCGCGAGTTGATTCGCGGCCAACTCGACGTTCAGGCAATCTTCCTTGCCGGTAAGAACGAAGACCTTCGCGCTGCGGCTGAGTCGATGGCTTCTGAGGCGCGGTTTCCGATAAAGGTGATTGGATATTCTGACGAGATCGAAAAGTTGATGAACGCAGCGAATGTGATGATCTCGAAGCTTGGTGGTCTGACAACCTTTGAGGCGTTTGCGTGTCGTGTGCCCATCATTGCCGATGTGATCACCGAACCGATGCCGCAGGAGGCGGGAGCAGCAAACCTGATTGAAAAAGGTGGTGCGGGCGTCCTGTTGAAGCGATCGATAGATGTTGTGCCCGTTGTTCGTCGCATGATGGAAGACGAACTCCATTATTCAAAGATGCGAGCGGCGACGGCCGGACTCGCCGCGCCTAACTCCACCCGCCAGATTGTCGAAGAAATCGCTGCGTTGATCCGCCAGCCTGAAACTACCGCAATCGAAGCAATTTCGGCGTAATCGACGCCCGCTTCACTCCTGTTCCATAGCTGAATTGCTGCCAACCAGCCGTGAGGAACGCGCCTAAATCAGAAGAGCCCGCGAAACGCCAACTCAATAAGAAGCACCTCAGCAACTGGGACGACGTAGCAATAGGTCTTTTCCTTTTTATTGTCTGGGTAATCTTTCGACTATGGCTGGAAATATCGATCAAGACGCTATTAGTTGGACTCGTCGTAATCATATTGGCAGTCGTCGGCACGAAGCTGTTTTGGAAAATCCTGACGCGGTGATGTTTGACGTCACCCACGCTTTCACGTTTTAATCTCTCGACAAAAATAATCCCTGGTAGCTGAGCCCCACATTCCGTCAGACCTGATCGATTACTGCCTGAGAATGAGTCCTACTACGGGTTTTAGGAGACAAACTACGATTGAGCCTTTTGCTTGAAGGTAAACGAGCGTTCGTCAGTGGCGGAACGCGTGGGATCGGCGCGGCAATGTGCGAGGTGTTCGCACGCGAAGGTGCGGACGTCGCATTCAGCTACAACAGTCGCGATGATCTCGCGACCGAAGTCAGCAGCAAGATCGAGGGTTATGGTAGACGTGCGCTGAACGCGAAGGTGTCCGTGACGGATCGTTTGGGTATGAAAAAATTCGTCCGGGAGCTCGTCGAGAAGTGGGGCGGCATCGATATTCTCGTTAATAATGCGGCGATCAACCGCGGGGATAACTTCGCCACGACGACAGACCGCGCCTGGGATGAAGTTATCAACACCAATGTCGGCAGTCTCTTCGCTGTCACCAAACCCTTTTACAAGCAGATGATCCGGCAGCGGAAGGGAACTATTCTCAACATCACGTCTATCGGCGCGATGCGTGCCCTGCCGACGTCTGTGCATTATGCGACGTCGAAAGCAGCGATGATTGGATTCACCAAGTGTCTCTCGAGAGAGGCGGGTACGTTTGGAGTGCAGGTGAATGCCATAGCAGCCGGCATCTTTAATACCGATCTTGCGCAGGCGTTACCTGACCGTCTTCTGCAAATGCACGACTTTTGGACGTCTGCTGGGAGACTGGGCAAGCCGGAAGAACTCGCCGAATTCGCAGCGTTCATGGTCAGCGATCGCAACAGCTTTATGAGCGGAGAGATTGTGATCGTTGATGGCGGCGCGATAACGTAAAGCGCTAAGAGCGAAGGGCAAAGAGCCAAGAGTTTCTTAGCTCTTCGCTCTTAGCGTCCTTCGAGTTTGAGGAGTCGTCTTTCCAGATCCTTCAGCAATCGGTACATCTCACCTAATCTGCGGAAAGCGGCAGTCGATCGCAGCCAATCTTTATTATCAAACGCTGGTATACCCGAGATGATCTTGCCGGGAGGAATGTCGTGTGACGTTGCGCTCTTTGCGGTCAACACGACATCGTCGCCGATCTTTAAATGACCTGCGACCCCAGCCTGCCCCGCAAGAATCACTCGACTGCCGATGTGTGAACTTCCGGCTAACCCGACTTGCGCGCACAGCAATGTATCTTCACCGATCGTGCAGGAATGTCCGATCTGTACGAGGTTGTCGATCTTCGAACCTCTTCCGATGCGGCTTTCACCAACAGATGCTCGGTCGATCGTCGTGCCGGCGCCTATCTCGACGTCGTCTTCAATCACGACACGGCCTGTTTGTGGAATCTTCAACCAGTGTTTCTCTTCATCCTTCGCGTAGCCAAATCCGTCGCAGCCAATGACGGCGTTGTTGTGAATGATTACTCGCTCGCCAATCACAGTCCGTTCGCGGATCGCGACTCCTGAGTGGATTACAGAGTCTCGGCCTATCTTCACCTCATAATAGATGGTCGCGTTCGCATGAATCTGCACACCTGGACCAATCTCGACGTCAGCGCCGACCACGCTCCGTGCGCCGATGGAGGCGCCTTCTGCGATTCGCGCTGTTGAATCGATCACTGCGGAAGGGTGAATCGATGGTTCGACTTTTGGTTCGGGATAGAAGAGTCGAAGCGCGCGCGTATAAGCGAGGTACGCATCCTTCGTTCGAAGGATTGAGATGTTATCTCTTTCGATCGGCACGTCTTCTGATAAGTAGATCGCAGAAGCTTTGGTTGTGTTGACGCGTGGCGTGTAGCGGGGATTCGCGAGGAAGGTAACGTCGCCGGATTGTGCTTCGTCGAGTCCGGCAGCTCCGGCGACGTCGATGTCGTTCCCTTCAACCCGGGCATTGGTCAGCTGCGCCAATTCGGAAAGTTTCATGAGATGCAGTTTAGCTTATCGAATAGTTGAACGAGTACTAGGCATGAGTCGGATTACATTCAACTCTCGGCGTAGCCTCTGCGATCTCCGCGTCTCTTGCGGTCATCGTCGCAAGCAAAATTAACCGCAGAGATCGCAGAGGCTACGCCGAGCGTTCACATAATCGATATGGGATCGATTTCGAGATTGATCGATCGGAGATTCACTCCTCGCTCCGCCATCGACTTCAAAGCCGCATCCGCAACGCGACGCAATTCACGCCGGCTACGCGACTTAATCAGTAATTGAAATCGATGCTCACCTTTCAGACGTGCAAAGGGCGCCGGCGCCGGCCCGAGAATTCTACAGGTTCGATCACTGTTTGCTTGATCAAGTTCGCGTCGAATTTCGAGCGCGTCTGATCGTACACGTCCCAGGTCGCTTGCATGAACCAGGATGCTCGCCAGTGCGACGAAGGGCGGATACGAATGATTCTGTCGATACACGATCTCCTCGTCGTAAAACTTTTCGTAGTCTTGTGCGCACGCATGACGAAGTGCGTAATGATACGGATGATAAGTTTGAATCAATACCTGGCCAGGTCGATCTCCACGTCCAGCACGACCAGCCACCTGCGTTATCAATTGAAACGTTCGCTCTGCCGCACGAAAATCCGGCAAAGCCAAACCAGCATCCACTGACACAACGCCAACCAACGTCACGTTCGGAAAGTCATGACCCTTGGCCAGCATCTGTGTACCGACCAGCATGTCGATCTCGCCGCGACTGAAGTCAAACAGTATCTTTTCAAAACGCTTCCGGCGTGCTGTCGTGTCGCGATCAATGCGAGCGATACGCAGAGAAGGGAAGCGTTCTTTCAAGAGTTCTTCCAGTTTCTCTGTACCTTCTCCAACGTAATAGATGTACTTCTTGCCACATGCTGGACATGCACCCGGCGCCGCCTGGGAGTGATTACAGTAGTGACAAAGCATTACACGGTCGGCGCGGTGATACGTCAGAGTTACATCACAGTTTGGACATTGAATCGTTTCACCGCACGAACGACACAACACGAAACTTGAATAACCTCGACGGTTTAAAAGGATGATCGATTGCTCACCGCGCGCGTGTGTCTTCTGAATTGCTTCGACAAGTTCGTCGGAAAACACCCGAGGCTTTCCTTGTTCCGCAAAGACCTTCCTCATGTCGATGATGGTCGCGGCAGCCATCGGTCGCGCACCTATGCGTTCAGGCAATTGCAGGTATTCGTACTTGCCGTTCCGAGCGTTTTGAAAAGACTCGAGCGACGGAGTCGCGGATCCAAGAATTACTGTTGCTGATTCTTTTTGCGCGCGAACGATCGCGGTGTCGCGTCCGCTGTAGTAAGGCGAATCTTGTTGCCGGTAGCTTGACTCATGCTCTTCATCAACGACGACCAATCCCAGGTTTGCGATGGGAGCAAACACTGCGGACCGCGTGCCGATCACAATCCGCGCTTCGCCATTTCTCACTCGTGTCCATTCATCGAAGCGTTCTCCCCGTTGGAGTGATGAATGGAAAATTGCGACCTGCTCACCGAAGTGCGAGCGCAGTCGATTGGAAAACACAGGTGTCAAAGCAATTTCCGGCACGAGCATCATCGCGGAACGGCCAAGCTCGAGCGTCTTCCGCATCGCCCGAATGTAGACTTCCGTTTTGCCGCTTCCGGTAACGCCGTGCAGGAGAAAAGCTGAATAATTCTTTGTCGATAGCGATGCTTCGATTCGCTCGAGAACAGAACTCTGTTGTGCCGTGAGTTGGTAATCTTCCGGTTTAGCCAACGCGGAGTCAGAAAAAGGATCACGACGAACCGCTTCACTCGTAATCTTGAGAATCCCTTTCTTCTCTAGTGACGAAACTGTCGAGACATTCACTGAGGCCAGTGATGACAGCTCAGGGAGTGTTAGTTTGGGATTATTGTGGAGTGTTTCGATTACGCGTCGTTGACCCTCAGTCAATTTTTCCGTGGGGGGCTCCTGGCGAGGGTGATGCAACTCTACAACTCGTCGGGTTTTCGTTTTTACCGGTGCTTCGCGTTGGGTCTTTTCACGAGTGAGCCACCCGTGCTGCTCCATGTCGCGCAGTGTTCGGCTGATCGAGCTATCGGGCGCTAGATGCCCCAGACCGGATCGGCTCACATTGTCGTTATGGATTAGTTCTCTGAGTATCAACCTCTCGAGCGATGCATCATCTTCCACGGATGCCTCGAGCGCCGTATGTCCGTCGTCAGTGATTCTGACTCGTTCATCAAAAACGGGACTGATTCCGGGAGGCAGCGCTGCCTTGATCACTTCGCCCCAGGGGGAGGCGTAATAGTCGGCGACCCATTTTGTAACTTGTAAGATCTCTGGCGTGCAGATTGGAATCTGATCGATGAGGCCGCCGGTAACTTTTATCTCACTAGCTTTACCGCTGAGCCCTTCGGGCAGATGTTCGTGCAAGCCGACGACATAACCAGCAGTCAGACTCTTTCCCAGGGGTACCAGGATTCGCGCGCCTACCTGGACGAGCGATCGAACCTCCTCCGATAGTTCGTACAGAAACGTCTGATAGACGTGCACCGGAACGGCGACATCTGCATAGAGCGGCGCCGCGAATTCGGCATTGTCCGGGGATTGTTTTGTCGCGAAGGATTGACTTCCGGAGTTGTTGGGCACGGCAGGATTAATAATCAACTACTCTTCTTGCTTTCGAGATGGTCACGGACCTTCTTTAGATCTTCCCACACTTCGCGCTTCTTGGACGGATCACGAAGGAGATACGCCGGATGATAAGTCGGCATCACGTTAATGCCTTTGTAGTCTTGGAACGTCCCACGGAGTTTGCTGATCCCTTGCTTTGCGCCCACGAGGTTCTGCAGCGCGGTGTTGCCGAGCGTGACAATCACCTCGGGCTGGACGATCGCGATTTCGCGCTCCAGAAAAGGTTTGCACATCGAAGCTTCTTCAAACGTCGGCGGTCGGTTGCCAGGTGGGCGACAGCGATTGACGTTACCAATCAGCACTTCTTCGCGTTTTAAGCCAATGGCCTCAATGATCTTTGTCAGGAGTTGTCCCGCGCGACCTACGAACGGTCTCGATTGTATGTCCTCATCGGCGCCGGGAGCTTCACCGACAAACATCAGTCGCGCCTTACGATTGCCTTCGGTATGAACGACGTTTGTGCGCCTGAGATGTAACGGACAGCGAGTGCAATCGCCGATCTCTTGGTGAATGTCTTCAAACGTTTCGCCTGACGGACACAGGCGTTCGCCTTCGACCGCCAGTTCTCCGAACAACGAGTCAACAGCCGTGGTCGTGGTCGGTGCCGTTGCCTGTGCCCGCACGATCGGTTCGATCACTTCGCGAAGCGCCGGCTCGGGAGCATTAAGCATTTCCGCTGGCTGCAATCGCGCGAACGTCTTTGAGTTCTTTCCAACTCCCACAACGCCGAGCTGCTGAAGATGATTGATGTACTTCCGGGTTTCGTTAATTAGCTGGAGGAGATCTCGTGAATCAGATGACATGATTAGAGTTATCGAGTCACGTGCTTACTTCGTTGGCCTTTTCGTAAATCAATGATGGCGTCAAGGATCCGATTAGCAGCTTCGCGCTTAGACATTAAAGGTAACTCCAGTGCGTCTTGATCGTGTGGCAGGATCGTAATGGCGTTGGTAGTTGTATCAAAACCTGAGTCGCTACGAGAGACATCATTCGCAATAATGATATCGAGTTGTTTGGAAAGAAGTTTTTCACGAGCGTTATCTAATACATTTTCAGTCTCTGCTGCAAATCCAATCACCAACATTCCGTCCTGACGGTGTTTCGAAACGTAGGTGAGTATGTCAGGTGTTTTTTCGAGAGCGAGCGTAAGCGTCTGTTCTTTCTTTTTGATCTTCTGATCGGCCGGCTGTGATGGTCTATAGTCGACAACAGCTGCTGACCCGATGAAAACTGATTTACCTTCAAGTTCATCCTTGACTGCCTGAGCCATTTGATCGGCGGTCTCTACTTGCAGCACCTTTGCTTTTACCGGTGGTCGCGCCGTAGCGACTCCTAAGATGATCGTCACATCAGCGCCGCGTTCGATCGCTGCGTCTGCCAACGCGAAACCCATTCGACCCGACGAACGATTTGAGATAAACCTGACGGGATCGATCGCTTCTCGTGTCGCGCCGACTGTTATAAGAATGTGCTCGCCACGGAGATCCTGGGCACGTCCCCCCAGAATAGACAACGCCTCCGACACAATTCGTTGTGGTTCGCTCAGACGTCCTGGTCCAAAAGTACCGCAAGCCATTTCGCCCGCATCGGGCTCGAGAATGTGGACACCGTCTTTGCGCAACAGTTCGATATTGCGCACCGTGGCGGGATGCTGCCACATTCTCGTATTCATCGCCGGTGCTACTAAAACAGGCGCCGAGGAGGCTAAGTACGTTGAACTCAGAAAGTCGTCAGCAATTCCTTGAGCAAACTTCCCGATCATATTGGCGGTCGCGGGCGCGACAATTAAAAGATCGATTGTTTGCGAGAAGGTGATATGCGCAATCGGATCTGGGTTGTCCGGTGCATAATCATCCACAACGACGTGATGACCTGAAAGCGCGCGGAAGGTAAGTGGCTGGATAAATTCGCAGGCGCGCTTAGTCATTGCGACGCGCACTTCGCACCCGGCTTGCTGCAATCCGCGTAGGATTTCGACGGCTTTGTAAGCTGCGATACCGCCGCAAACCCCTAGTGCTATTCTTTGATTCGGAGTAGAGATTTCAGAACCAGACTGGCCCATGAGTTTTTACTGAAATCGTATATGAATGTAACATTGCTGAAAGATAGGTGCAATTTAGTGGTCGAGGAACGCGCTATAATCCGTGATACTCCACCGAATAATAACAATTAAATATGGGGCCACGCCCGCAATGGCAACTTTCTCCGTCAGATGCTCGGTTCTTCTGTTTGTCCTTTTGGCGCTGAGCGGCACCGCTGTGTCGCAGACCAATGCGCCAACCTCTGAATTCGGGCCCGTCGTTAGAGCCTATCTTGGATACCTCCGAAACGAGCAGGAGGTTGTTGATGATCGCGTCAGTCGCCACGAAGTAAGCTCGTCATACTACCGGCGTAATTCGAACCGTATCAAGGCCCTCCGGCAAATGGCAATACGTCTCGCGCGAGCCAATAACAACGATTATTTACCCGAATTGGAGGCAGTTGCGGCAGACGAGTTCGGATTACTCTTCGAACACCCTCCCCAGCCCTCGTCGCTGAAGCCGGGAGAGGTTTTACGCAACACCTTCCGGTTCCTTGGGACCGTTCGCTCTGGCGACGTCTTCTATTTGTTTGCCCGGCTGGACCCTTACGAGCAAGCGGAAAGGTCCGAAAAATCTTCTGCAGCCACCAAAGCACCCCACTGATCCCACCCTGTTGGGTTAGACCACCGTTTCCTGGTGTGGTTTTGAACAAAAAACTAGACGAGTCTGAACTGGAGTGATATCTTCTCCAACCAACGCGAAAAAGCACAGTTTTGTGCCATTCTGGCGGAAGATCATTGTTGACAGGGCGCAGCTATTAGTGTAATAAATGCCATGTGTTAACCCCTTTGCGGGTCAAGATCTTCCAGCAATAAAAGCAGTCCTGCAGTTGGTCCTTACAGAAGTAAATGACTGCACCGGTTTTTCTACGACTGGTTAGTCGTCGTTAGAGTGCGATTAAGAGACTTTGTGTTTCACTATACGGGAGGAAAGTTAATGACTAGCAAAACTTGGAGCCGCAAGCCGATCGCGGCCTTAGTGGCGATTGCCGTTTGGAGTGTTTACTCGATGGTTGTATTAGCGGCGCCGGGAGCTAAGGCGTCAGCTGAGCTGTCGGTTTCAGGCCAAGTAACAGTTAATGGCGAGAAGATGTTTTCTGGCGGTACTGTCTTCTCCGATTCAACTATCACTACGGAGAACCAGAGCAGCGCTTCAGTTAACATTAGCAAGGTAGGACACGTTGAGCTCGGTGCAAATTCGAGCCTGCGCATCAGCTTCGCTAACAACACACTAACTGCACTGCTCGAAACTGGAACCGCTAGTGTCTCGACATTAGCAGGCGTTACGGTGAATCTGACGACGAAGGACGGCAACGTTGTGGTAAATGGAAATCAAGCCACTTCGTTCACCGTTGCCGCTTCGCGCGGTCGTACGACAGTGACAACTCAGTCAGGCCTTGCTGAACTGCGTGCCGGTGGTTCGGTTAAACAGATTGCAGCCGGTAGTAGCGCGACTGCAGGAACTCCGAATCCCCAGGGCGACGATGATGACGACGGTCTCAGCGGTGGTGCGTTGGCCGTGTTGCTATTAGCAATCGGCGGTGCTGTAGCTGGAGTCCTCTACGCAGCCTTCCATAACAACGATCTCAACTTCGGCGGCTCAGTCACAGTGGTCAGCCCGACGAAGTAGCTGGGGTTGCGAACCAAAAACACTGCAGCGCTGATGTCAGTGCTGTCGTTAACCTAAATTCACCTTGCGGGCCACACGACGCTAGTCGTGCTTGGCCCGCAAGGTTTTGATTGTCCGCATCTCATTCGGATTCTTTCTAATCGATGCACATTTCTGTTATTGGCACTGGTTATGTGGGTTTGGTTACCGGCGCCTGCTTCGCTGAATTCGGCGTCGACGTGACCTGTGCAGACGTCGACGAGGGCAAGATCAGCCGCCTACAAAAAGGCACTGTCCCGATCTACGAGCCTGGACTCGATCATCTTGTCGCCAAAAACGCTCAGGCCGGCCGCCTCAGGTTCACTACAAATATTCGTCAAGCGGTCGAGCAGGCTCTCGTAATCTTTCTCGCCGTTGGAACGCCACCTCTTCCGGATGGATCACCTGATCTCAGTTTTGTTGAAGCAGCTGCACGATCAATCGGTGATCACATGAATGGCTACAAAGTCGTGGTCACCAAGTCGACTGTTCCAATCGGGACAGGAGAACACATTCGAAAACTTATCACTGAACAACAGAAGGCAAAGGTGAACTTCGGTGTCGTTTCGAATCCGGAGTTTCTGCGTGAGGGCGCTGCGATCAACGACTTCATGAGGCCTGATCGCGTTGTTATCGGCAGCCGAGATGAAGAAGCGATCGCGATCATGAAGGATCTCTATCGGCCACTCTATCTGATCGAAGCTCCATTTGTGATTACGTCGCTGGAAGCAGCTGAGCTGACCAAGTACGCGGCAAACGCGTTTCTTGCTACAAAGATTTCGTTTATTAACGAGATTGCAAATCTCTGCGATCGCATTGGATGTGATGTGCACGATGTAGCAAGGGCGATCGGTATGGATAAGCGTATCGGTAGTAAGTTCCTCCATCCGGGACCGGGTTTTGGTGGTTCCTGCTTTCCGAAGGATACGCGCGCCCTGGCTTCGGTTGCGAAACAGTTCGACTCTGAATCGTTGATTGTCGACGCTGTGATTCAAGTGAATCACAAACAGCGCCATGAGATGTTGAAGAAGATTATGAATCTGGTCGGCGATTTACGCAGCAAGACGGTAGCTGTTTTGGGTTTGGCCTTTAAGCCAGAAACGGACGACATGCGTGAAGCGCCGTCCATCGACATCGTTCGTTATCTCCTCGAGCAAGGAGCGCAGGTGAAGGCATACGATCCGGTTGCAAAGTTGGAAGCAATGAAAGTTTTGCCCGATGTGACGTACGCCGACGACGAATACGCGGCGGTCACGGGTGCGGATGCGCTTGTTTTCGTGACGGAATGGAACCAGTTCCGCGCGCTCGACATGAAAAGAATTCGCGACTTGATGAAGACGCCTAAGATCGCGGATCTGCGGAATATTTACGAACCTGAAGACATGCGCGAACTCGGATTTCAGTACGTCGGGGTCGGACGGTAATATTAATCAGATCAAGCCGAACCAAACCAACCTGCGACACTCCTCTGGTTGAATCGGTTCTTGCAGAAACTCTGAAACATGCCATTAACGGGAACAGCAGTAGTGACTGGCGGAGCCGGATTTATCGGTTCGCACATTGCCAACGCTTTAACGCGCAATGGCCTTCGTGTTCGCATCATCGATGATTTATCAACTGGTCACCGTGAGAACCTCGATGAAATAACAGGTGACGTCGAATTCACTGAGGGTAGTGTGGCTGATGAGCAGCTGCTGAAGAAGGTCCTGGACGGAGCTGAGCTCGTCTTTCACGAGGCTGCGATACCGTCCGTGCCGCGTTCGGTTGAACATCCACGGCAGTCGCACGTCGCATCGGTTGACGGCACGTTCAGTTTGCTGCTGGCCGCGAGAGATAGGAACGTGCGGCGAGTTGTTTACGCGGCGTCGAGTTCGGCATACGGAGATCAACCAACCTTGCCGAAAAGGGAAGACATGCTTCCGGATCCTCTTTCACCGTATGCCGTGGCAAAACTAGTAGGCGAATACTATTGTCAGGTCTTTGCGCGAGTCTATGGGCTGGAGACGATTTCATTGCGGTATTTCAACGTCTTTGGGCCGAGGCAGGATCCAGGCTCGCAGTATTCAGGTGTCGTCTCACGATTTATCAGTGTGTTGCTGAAGAATCAGCAGCCTGTCATCTATGGTGATGGTGAGCAGTCGCGCGACTTCACTTATATCGACAACGTTATCGATGCCAATTTAAAAGCCGCCACTGCGTCGCGCGGCTTCGGGTCTGTTGTGAACGTCGCGACCGGGAACCGGATTACGTTGAATCAACTGCTCGAAGAAGTTAAGGCAATCGTTGGCAAACCCGACGTGAAAGCGGAATATCAGCCAGCTCGAGTTGGTGATGTTCGCCATAGTCTGGCTGACATCTCTCGTGCACATGAGCTGTTGGGCTATCAGCCGATAGTTGGTTTAAAGGAAGGTCTGCAGCGAACGATTGATTGGTGGAACGCTAGCCGCTTCGCAAACTCCTAAAACACAGGAGGAGGTTTGTTTCGTGCTCCTGCTCTTCTCTAACTACCCTGCTTCTTTCGCGGTACTCGCCTCAGCTGATCCAAAGAATTTCTTCAGGCTCGTTTGAAACGGCGGTTCAGCAACACCTTTGTCTGTGATGATCGCTGTGATCAGGTCATGTGGAGTGACGTCGAAAGCCGGGTTTTGCACTGAAATCCCGTCCGGGGCGAGCTGATGATCGCGAATGTGAGTAACCTCTGATGCGTCACGTTCTTCGATCGGAATCTCTGCACCCGAAGCCAGAGACATATCGAGCGTCGTCAGCGGCGCGGCCACGTAAAAAGGAATGTTGTGTTGTTTCGCCAGCACTGCAACCATGTACGTGCCAATTTTGTTAGCCGTGTCGCCATTCGCAGCGATTCTGTCTGCGCCAACAACGACGGCATCGACTTGCCCGCTCTTCATCACATGTCCGGCCATGTTATCTGTGATGACGGTGACCGGAATGTTGTCCTGCGCTAACTCCCATGCTGTAAGTCTCAAGCCTTGAAGAAAGGGCCGTGTCTCGTCTGCGATGACAGCAACCTTCTTGCCCGCGTCACGTGCTCCGCGAACAACACCGAGCGCAGTCCCGTAATCGCCGGCCGTCGCTAACGCGCCAGCATTACAGTGGGTGAGAACGGTCCCCCCGTCTGGAATCAGTGGTGCTCCGAATCCGCCAATTGCGCGGTTTGCAGCAATGTCTTCGTC
>JBKPMX010000117.1:0-19608 GCA_046765655.1 Acidobacteriota bacterium | reverse complement strand
GTTCAAGGTACATAACAGCCATCATTCAAGCTTCATTGAAAACAACTCAAGCTAATTAAGTTGCAGGTCAGGAAGGGCGGTTCACCCCCGCTCAAGTTGCACTCAGATCACCTGTGACACAATCACCCTCAATAATTTTTTACTGGCGCTTGAGTGGTAATGGATCTCAGCGGGGGTAAACCACCCTTCCTGACCTGCAATTAATTAGCTTGAGTTGTTATTAATGAAGGTTGAGTGGTTGAGGTTATGTACCTTGAGTTTTTCTATGGCTGTTGAGTGGTGATGCGGTCAAATTACATAACCACTGAACCCCAGCGAAAAGTTCAAGGTACATAACAGCCATCATTCAAGCTTCATTGAAAACAACTCAAGCTAATTAAGTTGCAGGTCAGGAAGGGCGGTTCACCCCCGCTCAAGTTGCACTCAGATCACCTGTGACACAATCACCCTAATAATTTTTTACTGGCGCTTGAGTGGTAATGGATCTCGGCGGGGTAAACCACCCTTCCTGACCTGCAAATTAATTAGCTTGAGTTGTTTTTAGTTGAAGCTTGAATGATTGCTGTTATGTACCTAAAACTTTCTTGGGCCTTTAGTGCTGTCGCCAACCAGTTACTTCTTTAGTAACCGAGATAGATCCAGCAACAGCGCAACACTTCCGTCGCGCAGTTCAGTAGCTCCTGCAACTCCGAACCAACGAGAAGCATGAGTGCCAAGACTGCGAATAACAACTTGCTCGCGTTTCTCAACCTCGTCCAACTCTAAACAGACACGGCGAATACCAGCTGATTGGCTGAGATCATTCTTTAACTCACAAAAAAGAAGCGAATAGGTTCGCCGCTCATCTGGGTCAACGGGTTGGCCCAGGAGTTCTACCAACTTCATCGACTCAAACTGTCCCCATTCGTCCGCTTGCAACGCCAGCGGCGCAACGACACTCGACGCGTCTATCACGTAACGCTGATTAGCTGCCCGAAGAACAACAGCGTCAAGCAATCCGAACGTCACAGGCAGACGCACTTCGAACACAGATCCCACGCCCGGCGTACTCACGACACGAACCTGCCCACCCAACCGTTCGACTTCAATTTCTACGACGTCCAAACCAACGCCGCGGCCAGAGGTCTCGGAAACCGTAGGCGCCGTCGAAAAGCCGGAGCGGAAAATCATGCGCACGCTCTCGTCGAACGCCAGCGGAAATTGGTGATGCGTCAACCCCATGCGAACACAAGCAGCCTCAATCGCATTTGCGTCGATGCCGCGTCCGTCATCGCGAACAGCAATACGGATCTGTCCATGCGATGACATCGCCTTGATCGACACCCTTCCTGAAGCCGGCTTCGCGTATTTCGCGCGCTCGGCAGGCGGCTCAATCCCGTGATCGACAGCGTTTCGGACCAGGTGAATCAACGGGTCAGCAATCGCATCACACAACGACTGGTCCAACATCAGGTCCTCGCCAAAAACACGGAAGTCAACGTCTTTACCGCACGCGCGTGCTGCCGCACGTCCTGCACGCTCCACGCGTTGCAGTAACGGTTCAATTGAAGTGAGCCTCAGTCGAACAACCGATGCTGCCAGTCCTAAGGCAGACTCGCGAATATCCTCCAATGTTTCCTTCATTACCGACGCTTGTCCCAGGATGTCTTCCGTCCGATGCGCAAGTCCGTAAGCGGAAGAGATGACTTGATCCAGATCGTCGACGTTGACACGCACGAATCGAGCTCGCTCCTTATAGGGAGCTACGAGTGGAGTTTGCATCAGATGTGAACCCGGCAGTGACGCGCCACCGTTGATTGGCGTTACGGCAACACCTTCAAACGCACCGATGTCTGCTCGAATCGCTTCAACATCCGAACATCGCGTGTACAAGATCCGGAAATCGATCTTGTCAGAACGGTCTTGTTCAACCTGCGGCGCTGTAGAGATAAGCTCACCTGCCGTGTTCAGCTTGTCTTTCAATCTTTGAAACTGCCGATCAAAATCAACGATATCGAAGCTTGTTGAAATCAAAAAAAGATTTGCCCCTTCAGACATTGATGCCTGCAGCCGATGTTTTTCTTCGTCTGTCAACGCGTGAGACAACTCAGAGGGCAATGCACTAAGAATGACTTCGATTTCTGCTTTGGGTCGGGGGGCGGAGATTGCCGAAATTGTTGCTAGTTCGTTGAGGGCTACGGACGTGTTTGGAGACTGTTTGGCAGAGAGCAGTCCGAGGAATAACCCGGCGGTGTGATTTAGAACATTCAGAACATGTTCGTCGAAACCAATTCGTCCAGTCCTGATCGCTTGCAGCACATCTTCGCTGGCGTGAGCGAGTCTTGCGAGATCGGCGAGTTCCTGCGTTTGCGCGGCCGCTTTCAGACTGTGCACGTGACGAAAGATCTCGTCAAGGAGTTGTCGTTCGGTTTTACCGTCGCCTAACGACACACGCAGTTCATTGAAGAGGGAAAGAATGCGCTCGATTCGTTCCCTCGCTTGGCTCAGGTGTTCGTTTTCTTCCACGACGAGCTCTTCACTCTCTTTGGAGTGCGGCGGCCAGGCGCCGCTTTGGTATCGATCGCGTGTGGTAAGACTAAAGCGGCAACAGGTCGCCGCACTCCAAAAGTCATTCCGCGCCGAGGGCAGTTTCAGTTCCGGTCGTGCTCTCGTCTAATTCAGGCTGGACATTCTGTTGAGGCTGTTCGTCGTCTAGATCGCGTTTGATTGCGTCGAGAATACCGTTGATGAATTGTGTGGCTTCGTAAGTGGAGAACCTGCGAGCGATTTCTAGCGCTTCGTTGATAGCAACGGTTCGGGGTGTAGGCTCGTAAAGAAACTCGTAAACGGCGAGACGCAGTATGTTGCGGTCGACAACGGCCATTCGTGAAATGCGCCAGTGTTCCGCGCGTGAGCGAATGCGCTCGTCGAGTAGTTCAAGATTTGCGAGTGTCCCCGAAGCGAGACGCGTGGCAAAGTCTCGGGCCGTATCGTCGAGTTCCGGCTCTCCTAACTCAGCCCAGTAACTGCGCACGACGTCATCCGAGTTTGCTTCGGAAACATCAGCCGCAAAGAGCATTTGCAAGGCACATTCACGTGCCTTACGTCGCGAACCCATATCGTATTACCACTGACAAGTGCGCGAAGATTCACCCGTCAGTCTTTGAAAGTATCCTTGTAAAGATTTGCCAACTCAACCGCCGTCATGGCGGCTTCAAAACCCTTGTTACCTAACTTCACGCCGGCGCGATCAATCGCTTGATCAACCGTATCGGCCGTTACGATTCCGAACACAACCGGTAACCCTGTTTCCATTGCTGCATCGGCTATGCCGCGAGCCACTTCATTGGCGATGTATTCGAAATGGGGCGTTTGTCCACGAATGATCGTGCCCAAACAAATCACCGCATCGAACTTTTCTGATTGAGCAAGGCTGAGCGCCAACAATGGAATTTCAAAAGCTCCGGGCACGCGATAAACCGAAACGCGTTCTTCTGTCGCGCCGAGACGTTCGAGACCGTCGATTGCTCCTTCGACCAGGCGGTTCGAGATGAACTCGTTCCAGCGGCTGGCGACGATAGCGAACGTAAACGGTTCAGCATTCAAGCGCCCTTCATAAACCTTGGGTTGCAAGCAGTCGTTCAACTCCAACAGGTAATCACAAGGCTTTTGCAGTATAGGGAACAAGCGAAGTAAGCAGCAAGGGACGGATCGAGATGGCACCATTACGTCTGGAGTGAAATGAGGTCAGTACCACTGCAGTCACTGTCCTTTGAACAGCGGCTTTCGCTTTTCCAGAAAAGCTCGCGTGCCTTCCTTCGCATCTTCCGTTTCAAAGAGAGACGCAAACAGTTCGCGTTCCAATTCCAGTCCTTCGTCAAACGGCAGCTTCAATCCTTCATTGACTGCTTTTAGACACGCACGAATCGCGAGTGGTGCGAGCGCTGCGATTTGACTTGCCAGCTCGCCGGCTGCAACCAACAACTCATCGGGTTCGACAATACGATTCACCACGCCAAACTCGAGCGCAGCTGTCGCGTCAATCTGTTTCCCTGCAAGCATCATTTCGAGTGCCCGGGCGACAGCGATGTCACGACTCAGGCGTTGTGTTCCGCCGTACGCCGGCATGAGACCCAGACGGGTCTCTGGCAAACTAAACGTCGCGCTGGTTGAGGCGATGCGAAGATGACAGGCGAGCGCTAACTCGCAACCACCGCCTGCCGCGACACCATTGATCGCGGCGATGACGGGTACGGGAAACGATTCGATCTGGTCGCAGATCTTTTGACCACGAGAGGAAACTTCGCCGGCTTCCGCTTGCGTGAGATCGGCGAGCTCAGAGATGTCTGTACCCGCGCAGAAAGCGTCACCGGCTCCCGTAAGAACTAGCACACGGAGATCATGATCGCTTTCGAGTTTCGAAAGAGTTTGTGACAGTTCGTCGAGAAGCTCCCTTGATAAAGCATTTCGTTTGGAAGGACGATCGAGCCTGAGGGTTAATATGCCGGAGTTGCGTTCGTGAATAATTAGGCTCATCCCTATGAAGCGCTGCTCTTCGCCACGTTAGTGGTTAATGTTTATAGTCGAGCGCACGCCACCTGATCTTCGCGGTTCGGACGAGCAGACAATGTGGTTGACCGAAATAGCAAGGGTTAATTGTCCGCTCGTCCGAACCGCGTCAGGAGGTGTGTTGTCGTTCCGAAGCTATAAACATGCCACTCCAACGGAGTGAAGCTCTGAGCTCTTACACCAAATTCATTGGCGTCGGGTTCTTCGGATCCTTCGTGTAATCGTAAAACCCTCGACCCGATTTGCGGCCGTATAAACCAGCCAACACCATTCGCTTCAGTAGCGGCGGCGGCGCGAATCGCTTCTCGCGAAACTCGTTGAACATAATCTCGGCGATGTAGTAGGTGGTATCGAGGCCAACGAAATCACCAAGCGTCAGGGGACCCATTGGATAACCGCAACCGAGCTTCATGGCGTTGTCGATGTCGACGATCGATGCCACACCTTCTTCCAGCGCACGAATCGAGTCGAGCATGTACGGTACCAGCAATCGATTGACGATGAATCCGGTCTTGTCGCTGGCACGCACCGGCACTTTACCGAGCTTCTTTCCAAAATCCACTGCCTGCTCATAAACAGCCTCATCCGTCAGGATCGTCCGGACAACTTCGACCAACTTCATTAACGGAACTGGATTGAAAAAGTGTAGACCAACGAATCGCGTCTGACGCTCAGGTGAGGTCGCAGTCATCATTTCAGTAATCGACAGCGAGGATGTATTCGACGCAAAGATCGTCTCGGGCTTACACAGCGCATCCAATTGGCGATATGTGTTTCGTTTCTCTTCAAGGTTTTCGATTATGGCTTCGATAATGATGTCGCAGTCTGCCAGATCCTCGAAATTCGTTGTGCCTGAGAGTCGACCTCGAATTTCTCGCTGCTGATCGACAGTGATCGTACCTTTCTCGGCAAACTTCGAAAGCGATTTCTCGATTCCCGCAAAACCCTTATTGATGAATTCGTCAGAGACTTCTTTAACGACGGTGTCGAAACCCGCAGTCGCGGACACCTGTGCAATTCCAGAACCCATCAACCCGCAACCCAACACTCCTACCTTCTTAATCGCCATCTTCTCGCTCCTTAAAAATTTAAATATGATTTCGTTAGATCTATTGATTCGTATTGGCTGAAGGCTGCATGCTCTTCAACCATTCTTCGTACTCTTTCTTCCACGCCGTAAAGTCCTGATCCAGACGCAACCTGTCTTTCTCCGCAGCTGCATCGGCCGAACGCGGGGATTGTGTCTTAGCTCGCGCCAAAATTGCCTTTAATTGATTCTTCAGTGCATCACCTTTGACATCGATCGACGGTGTTTCATCCAAGGTCTTTATCGCGGCCTCGATGTTACTTGCGTCGTTCTCATGAGTCGCCTGGCGGAACGCTTCCTGACCTTGATTCATCGCGTTCCAGAAATTAAGAATCGGGTTTTCAATCTTGAGCGTCACACCCGGAACCTGCGTCGGCGCCGCCGGTATGCTCAAATGTCGAGCTACATTGAAGAAACACACTGCGACCAATGCCAGCGCCGCTACCTGCAAAACCCGCCAGATGACTGCGACACCTTTTCGTTCGCCCGGTCGTCGATACTGCACAACTACCGCCAACGCGGCGCCGCCCAGTAATCCGCCGACGTGAGCCGCATTATCGATAACTCCGCGTCCGATGTATCCAATGAAAAGATTGATCAGAATGATGGGCAGCATTCCTGTCCCGAACGCGCGTTTAAATCCTTCCGGCAACTCGCGTCTGAACTTGATGCCAAAAACGAAGAGCACGCCCACCAGCCCGAACAGTGCTCCAGAAGCGCCTGCTGACGGAACATCGTGCGGCTTAAAAAAGAACTTGCCGAAAAAATTGTTCGGCATGTTTGGTCGCACAGTTAAATAGCTACCCACCACACCGGCGATTCCGGTTAACACCCAAAACACAACAAACTTCGCCGAGCCATACAAACGCTCGACGTATGGTCCAACTACCCACAGGCTGTACATGTTGACGAGCAGGTGTGGCAGGTTCACGTGAATGAACATCGGCGTAACAAAGCGCCACCATTCCCCACCCTGAATTAGCACGTTGAGTTTTGCGCCGTAGGCCTCAAGCACAGGTTCCGGAAAACCTTGCCACAAAGCCTGTGTCGTCAACCCACTTGATTCCCACATCAGCAAGAAGACAAAAAGATTGGCAACCAGGAGGATGATCGTGAACTTATACGGACGATTAAGGACAGCGCGCGCGAACCTGATGGTTTCATGGTCCAGTTGTGGCTGCGTTGATCGGGGCTGTGCGACAGTCGAGGCTCCGCAAACGCCACATTGCGTCTGACCAGCGCCGACGATTGCGCCGCACTGGCGGCACATGGTCGGGCGCACGGATCGATCAGCGTTGACTGGAGTTTCAGGCAATATGTGCTAACACCAACAGCGCAAAGGGCAAAGAGCGAAGCGCAAGGTACACTTGGCTCTTAGCCCTTAGCTCTTAGCCCTTCGCTCGTATTCAGTTGATTTTGTCGAGAAGATTGACGAGGTCGTCTGCGTGTTCTTCTTCGACCGCGAGAATCTCTTCCATCAACCTCCGGGAAGTTGGATCGTCGTTACCGAAGTACGTAATCATCTCTCGATAACTATCGATCGCGATTCGTTCGGCGACGAGATCTTCGCTAATCATATCGGTGAGAGTCTCGCCTTCGACGTACTCCGCATGACTACGCGACAAAAGCCCCTGCGGATTGAAGTCAGGTTCACCCTTTAGCTGTACGATCCGATGCGCGATCGAATCGGCGTGACCCTGTTCTTCGTTCGCGTGCTGCAAAAACTCCGCAGCAACACTCTCCGCATTAATACCTGACGCCATGAAATAGTGACGTCTGTATCTAAGTACACAAACTATTTCGGTTGCGAGTGCTTCATTCAAAAGTTTAATAACAGTTTCACGATCCGCCGTGTAGCCTTGTGTTACAGCGCCGTCATGAATGTGCTTCCGCGCACGATCTCGCAAAGTTTTGATATCGGTGAGAAATGGTTTCGGTGCAGACACGGTCCTCACTCCTTGTATTTGGGTTTTTTTGGGGAAGGACGATATTACTCGGCGATGGTAGTAACAGCAAGCGAGCAAAAAACTCGGTCGTCTCTTCTCAGTGCAACCTTCGTGTTCTCCGTGTCTTCGTGGTGGATTTGACGCTGAGATAAGAACCACAACAAAGACACAGAGAACACTGAGGTTGCACAGAGAGTACTAATCAACCTGCAACTTGGCTTGAAGTTTCACTTCACTAGCAGCTGTCGCATCATTCACAACTTCCACTGGAACATTCCAAACAAGCGTTTTAATCCGACACGTTCCCGTGTTGTCGTCGCGACAATAAACCAACGTGGTTTGCGCACGAAGTTTTGCAGCTCCTGTTTCAAGCGATTGGATCGGAATCGAGATTGGGAAAGTCAGCTTCTTATCACTCCGCTGCGCATTCTTCTCCAACACAGCAATCACTTTTGAGTTATCGACCGTGACTGAGTAACGTTGCGGCGCGGCGGGATTGAGATGGTATCCAGCGGGTAATGCGACATTGATCACCAGCGTTCCCTCCGTGCGAGCGTGGATCTTCTGTGCGGTGACCTTCAACTCTTCTGCATTCGGTGTCGATCCATTACCACTCACTTCAGGAGCCTGCGGGGGTGTCAGACCATTTATCCGTAGTGTCTTTGCTTCTTTCGTTTTAAGATCAATCACCCGAATCGCATGATTGTTGGTGTCAGCTACGTAGAGTTTTCCATTCGCTGCCGTTAGACCACCCGGTTCATAAAACGAGGGAGACGTGCCGTCTACCTGACCAGGCTTACCCGTCCCGAAGAGTGTCGTCACCTTTTGTTTCTGCGGATCGAGTTGCTTGATCTTGTGATTGTATGTGTCAGCGATCAGGAGTTTGTCTCCGACGCTGATGATTCCGAGCGGGTGTTGCAACCGCACGTCATCACCGGTTGCATCAACGTCGCCGAACTCGAATAGATCACCGCCGACGAGAGTTTCGACACGGCCCTTTTCCAGGTCGATTCGACGAATGATGTTCGACTCGCTGTCAGCCGTGTAAAGAGACTGGCCATCACTAGTGATACCGGACGGTTGAGCAAAGCCCGCCTGCAGCAATTCACCATCGAGTCGGGCTTCGCGTCCGGAGCCTGCGAACGTGGAAACGTGATCCGTGTCTAGATCGAGTTTCCAAATCTGATGCGGGCCCGCCATCGCGATGTAGAGCGTGCGACCAACCAGTTGTAGATCCCACGGAGAACTCAAACCTACGGATCTGCCCGGACCCTCTTTGAAATAGTCTGTCGATTGTTTACCTGTGCCGGCGATCGTCTCAACAGTGCGTTCTTTCAAATTGAGTTTGCGAATCAAATGATTCTCGGTATCTGCGACGTACAGCGTATCGCCGTCGAGAGCCATGCCTTGCGGGCGATAAAATGTCGCCTTCTCAAAAGGACCATCAACCGCGCCGCGTTCACCGGTCCCGACAGTCTCAATGAGCGAACCATCCAGTTTCGTAATGACAATGCGGTTGTGATTGGAATCCGCAATGAACAAACGGTCGTTGGGCGCGTCAGCCAGAACTTTTCCGGGGAAAGCTAACGGCAGGTCACCCACCTTCGCGCGTTCGAGAACGAGCTTCAATGGCTCTTCATTGAGTTCGCCTCGTTTACGAAAGTCAGCGACAGTTTTCGCGATCGCCTCGTCGAGCACGTCGTAATTACCTTCGCCGGAGACACCGCCGATGATGTAACCGGCAGGATCGATTAAAACCCGCGTGGGCCACGCGCGCACGCCATAGCTTTGCCAAACACTGAACTCCGAATCGTTGTAAACCGGGTGCTCCAATTCGTAACGCAGGATGATGCGACGAATATTCTCCGTTTCCTTTTCGTTCTTGAACTTCGCTGAGTGCACCCCAATCACGACGAGTTGATTCGGATACTTCGCTTCAAGACGTTTGAGATCCGGGATGATATGCATGCAGTTGACGCATCCATAAGTCCAGAAGTCGAGCAGGATAACCTTTCCTTTGAGAGCGGCGATGGACAGCGGTCGATCTGTATTCAACCAACCGCTGCCGCCTGTAAGCTCGGGCGCGCGAACTCGAGTTCGTTCCTGTTGAGACATTACAAAACCTTTCACTGACCCGGCTGATCGTGTCGTTGAATAAGCGACCGAACCGATGACTAAACCGACGGACATAATGATTGCGACAAGCGGGATAAGTTTTCTGGCAGGCGATGCCTGAATGTCGACGTTGCCCAGCGAATTCACGGTTGAATTAAGTACGTTCATACTCGTGGGTGCGGATTGCATAAAGATTTGTTGGCTCAGCTCTTCGCGTCAAGTAGCTGATCGACACGTTCGATCGCACGTCGTAAATGGGGAATCGTAATGGATCCACCGACGACCAATGCAACATTGAACGCATCGAGAAATTGTTCGCGAGTTATGCCAATGTCAGCGCACTGTTTGATGTGATAAGTGATGCAGTCGTCGCAGCGAAGTACGGTGGAGGCGGCTAGTCCCATGAGCTCTTTCGTGCGCTTATCAAGGGCGCCGTCCTCATAAGCCTGGGTATCGAGCGCGAAGAACCGCTTGATTCCGAGATGGTCGCTGCCAGTTAACTTTTCATTCATCGCCGCACGATACCGGTCGAACTCATCCATGCCAGTCGTCCTTTCTTTGAGCCCCCGAAGTGTTTCTGCGTTGGCTCATCCACGCAAAGTTTGTTGGCTGAGGCCTTGAACGTTGTTTACGCTAGTGGCTCTCCAACTAGGTCCTCTTCGGTTAACCATCCTAAACCGCCGCAATAGCACACGATCATATCGGGTTCGATACCTGGAAAATCTATTGACCCGGGCCTTCGCAGTGATGGCAGTCAATGGCGTCGGAAGGTCTCGTCGGTATTAGGCTCTTGAGAATTGGAAATCTCTTTGCGCCTTGAAATACCGCAATGCGTCGAATCCGTGGATCACTCTCAACTTGAACGATGATCTTGTCTTCATTTGAAATCATGAAGATCTCGCCGTCGGAGCGCAGCCCAAAGAAACCTGCCCAATCAATTAGAATAGGTAAGAGATAATGCTCCTCAACAAGACGTTTCAAATATAACGGCTCTGCAGATGATTCACTGTAGTATGCATCAATCAAATCTTTGATCTGCTTTGAGACTTCAGGTGTCGGTTCCATTGGGAAATTCTTAGTTCGTGACATTAGTAATGATTCTACTCGGCAACTTGCAAAAGTCACCAATCACTCAGTGCCGTGGGATGAGGTCAGTACCACCCCGCGGTAGCGGGTACGCTGTTATTCAGTACCGTTTCGCGGTAGCGAATGGCCACTACTCAAGCGCCGATGTTGGTAGCGCGCGCATGCGAATGACGTTGAGTCTTGACCGTCCGCTACCGCGAACGGTACCGAATAGCTGCGCACCCACCCGCTACCGCGCGATGGTACAGTCCTTTGCGCTGCGAAGCTGTAATGACCTCAACATCGTTTGTGTGGGCGTTTGCGCCGTTGTAACCTGTCCCGCATACAAAAACATGACTGGCGGTTTACAAAACGAATCGCGAACTTCCTTGTCGCTGCGTCTCATGCGGATCGGGAATGTCGATGTTGCCATCAATGAAGATGAAGTTTTCGCTGTTAGCGACTGGCGCGAACCAGCTCGACTTCCATTCGCGCCGCAAACAGTCCTCGGTGTCGTCTCCATTCAAGGAAGAATGCTGACTGTGTTGGATACGGGAAAACTGTTCGATGTTGAAGCAACCGCCCATGAGTCGATCGTTGCGCTTCGTGGACAAGAACAACTTGCGCTTGCAGGTAACGCTCAAGGCTCAATAGAGATCAATCCAAGCGACGTTCAACCCGCTACTAACTTCGCACCGCTCAGTTCAGGCACCATTAACAAAGACGGTCGCACGATCCACATCCTCGCGCCAGACCAACTCTTTGGCTCAGCACTGCATGGTCACGAGAGACGCCGCAAAAGATCTTGAGTCGATGCACAACCAGGCCTTCCTAACCCTTGAATTCCAACATCTGCGCGAGCTCGTGAAGCGTGGCGCACAGACGGAATCCGGCCGCTCGCGAATCCAGCAAATTGGCCCATTCGAAGAGTTCGGCGAACTTCAACGAGAGCTTGCCGCGCTTTCGGAATGTATCAGCCTTCGGACTCGAGGTGTCGCATGGTCGTTCAGTGAACTCGCTGATCCGAACGACTCGATCAGCCTGCTGCGGGTTGAAGGTTCGGCACTCGATCCGAATGCAGTCCTTCAACTCGCTCGTTTGTGCGAGCAAGCACTCTCTGCCCGCGCATCGATCCTTGCGGAAAGAGATTCGGCGCCGACCTTGTGGCAACTGGTTGAAGATCTCCCGCGCGAACTAAACAGTGTCGTCGCACGCATCACAACCAAGATTTTGCCGACAGGAGAGCTGGACGATCGCGCGAGTCCCGAGCTGGCAAGAATTCGGCACGACATAACTGTCCTGCGCTCACGGATCACGCGCACGCTCGAGGGCCTGATGCGCAAAGCGGAGGAAGCGATTCAGGACGAACTTGTCACAGTCCGAAATGATCGTTTTGTAATCCCCGTTAAAGCGGATCATCGAGCACGCGTTAAGGGAGTGGCTCACGGATATTCGTCTTCAGGCGCAACGGCCTTCATCGAGCCCCTGGAAACAATTGAAGCGAACAACGAATTGCAAGGCCTGCATGAAGCGCAGGCTCGCGAGACAGCACGGATTCTTTTCGCGCTCAGCGAGGAACTCCGCGCGCAGTTGCCGGCGATTCAGTTGGCAGCGTCAGCCGTAACTGAACTCGATGTTGTCAATGCGAAGGCGATCTTTCACCGCTCGTTCGACTGTGTCGTGCCGCGCATTCAGCACCAGAGAACACTCGAACTAATTAACGCGCGACATCCGTTGTTGGAAGAGAGTTTGAAACAGGATGGCAAAACAGTTGTGCCGGTTTCGTTCAGGCTTGATGAAGCGCATGACACGATGGTGATTTCAGGAGCCAACGCCGGGGGAAAAACCGTCGTTCTCAAAACGACTGGCTTGCTCGCGCTGATGGCGTTATCAGGACTGTCAGTGCCGGCGTTCAAAGCTGAGTTTCCGTTTTATCAATCGGTGCTCGCAGACATCGGCGACCACCAGTCGATCGCCGCAAATCTTTCGACATTCACTTCGCACGTCGGCAACATCGCACGGATGATTCAACTGTGCGAAGCGCCGGCGCTTGTGTTGCTCGACGAAGTGGGCACAGGAACAGATCCTGAAGAAGGGTCCGCCCTCGGTGTCGCGGTAGTCGATTACTTCAGACGCGTGTGTAGTGCGCAAGTGATCGCAACGACCCATTACAGTGGTCTGAAGATGTATGCAGGTTTGGAGGAAGGCGTCGTCAATGCGAGTGTCGAGTTTGATGAAAAGACTCTACAACCGACATATCGACTGATCCTCGGAGTCGCTGGTTCATCGTCCGGGCTTGAGATAGCGCGGCGTTTTGGTGTTCCTGAAACGATTACGAACGCGGCTGTCGGATCCGTCAAAGATTCATCTCGACAGGCGTCTGAATACTTGAGTCGCATCAAGCGGGAATCGGAAGAAGCTGAAAACTTGCGGGTCGCGCTCGAGGAAGAACGCGCGGCGGTCGCGGAGAAGTTTGCATCGCTGGACAAAGAAGCCGCGAAACGAGAACAGCAGAGGCAGAATGAGTTCGAGCGCATTCTTCAACGGCAGGTCAGTGAATTCGAAAAGAAAGCGCGCGAACTAGTCGCACAGATATCCGACCGCGCCGAACGGTTGAAGATTGAGAGAGAAGCGCAACGACAGACCGCAGAAATAAAGCGAGAAGCACAACGCGCGGCGCGCGCTGTGAAGCCGGGACCGCCAGCCAAAGCTGAAGACGAGCGGGGCGTTCGTATTATTCGCGACGGACTAGTGGTTTCCCGTTCTTCAATGGCACTAGACGAGAACGAATCAGAAGAGCCGAAGTATGTCGCCGCCGAAAAAAGGGAACTAGCGGTTGGCGACAAAGTGAAACTGCGTTCGTTCGGTTCTGTAGGTGTCATTGAACAAATCAAAGGAGACGAAGCCGAAGTAAGAGTGAAAGCTTTACGCTTCAGAGAAAAACTGCAGAACCTGGAATTGATGGAAGTGCAATCATCGCCAAAACCACAGGAAGGAAAACTCGAGAAGCTGCGACGAACTTCCGGAACAGAAGTGCATCTGAAAGAAGTGGAGCACAGCGGAACGTCGGAGATAAATGTCATCGGCAAAACGACAGATGAAGCGGTAGATCTTGTCGACAAGTTTCTTGATGAAGCATCGTTGGCCAGTATGAGCGAAGTACGTATTGTTCACGGTCATGGAACTGGAGCGTTGCGACGCGCGATTGGAGATCTGTTGAAAGATCATCCTCACGTCGGAAGATTTATTCCGGCGCCGCAAGATCAAGGCGGGAGCGGAGCCACGATTGTGCAACTAAGGTCTTAGCCGCAGATTCACGCACATAATTGCAGATCAGAAAACGAAAAAGACAGCTAAACCTTCTTCCAACCTTTAGTCTTATCTGCGTTCGTCTGTGAAAATCTGCGGCTGATATGTTTTTTCTGCGGCTCACTTTTCCTATCCACTTCTGAACGAGTAGAATCTCGCTCCCGACAACAAGCGATTTGACCAGTCATGCGTTATCCCCAAACGTTCATCGACGACCTACGACGACAGGCTGACATCGTGCGCGTAATCCAGGATTACGTGCAGCTGAAGAAGAAGGGCGCCAACTGGATGGCCTGCTGCCCTTTTCATAAAGAGAAGACGCCGTCGTTTTCAGTCAGTCCAACCAAAGACATCTTCTACTGTTTCGGCTGTCACAAAGGTGGGTCAGTTTTTAACTTTGTGATGGAGATCGAACGCGTGGGTTTTCCCGAAGCCATTAAGATCGTTGCCGATAAAGTCGGAATGCCATTGCCGAAAATGGTTGACGACAGTCGCTTCGAATCGCGCCGCCAGGAAGCCGACGATGTGATTCAACTAAACACGTGGGCAATGCAATGGTGGGAACAACAACTCGAGACGAGTCGTGAAGCACAAATCGCCCGAGATTATCTGGCGGGCCGTGAAATCAGCCCCGAAACGCAGAAAAACTTCCGTTTGGGTTACTCGCCTGATAGTTGGGATGCTTTATCCATTTACCTGCGTCAAAAAGGTGCGAGCCAGGCGCAGATTGATCGCAGTGGACTTGTTGTTCAGAAAGAGGGTGGGGGTTCATACGATCGTTTTCGCGGCCGCTTGATGTTTCCAATCCTTGATGCTCAGGCACGACCGATCGCTTTCGGCGGACGCACGCTGCGAAATGAAGATGCGAAATATATCAACTCGCCTGAAACTGCTGCCTACGTAAAGGGACGAAATCTTTATGGTCTAAATCTCACTCGTGATGAGATCCGGCGGCAGGAATTCGCAATTCTGGTCGAAGGTTTTCTTGATCTGATCGTTCCGTTTCAAGCAGGTGTGAAGAACATCGTCGCGAGTTTGGGAACAGCGTTGACGCCGGACCAGGTGAAGCTATTAAGTCGGTTTGCGCGCAAAGTCGTCGTCAACTATGATGGCGACCGCGCGGGAGTGCAGGCAGCGAAAAAGTCGATTGAGATTCTTCTCGCCGAAGATCTCGAGGTCAAAGTTCTGGTGCTACCGGAGAATTCTGACCCAGATGAATTCATCCGCAAGTTTGGCGTAACTGAATACCAGCGACGACGAGCAAAAGCACTGCCCCACATACAATTCGTAATCGATCATGCTTTGCGGGACCGCAGTCTTCACCGACCTGCGGAAAAAGCTGAGGCGGTCGAAGAAGTTCTTCCATACATTCGAGTGGTCCAGGATCACGTTCAGAAGCGTGAATACTTCGATATGGCTATGAACGCGTTGCACGTGACCGACTTAACTTTACAGCGCGAGTTATGGCAAACAGTACGACGCAATGCGATCGATCAAACTGGCGTAGCGAGGCGAGCGGTAAGGCGCAGCGGTGTAAAGCGAACGTTGGCGGAGACTCGTCTGCTTCACGTGTTGCTTTCTAATGACGAATTAAGAAAGACGTACTTACCGCGGCTCGACGTCGGTGTCTACGAAGGTTTAGCGACCGGCGCGATTTTCGAAGCGTTGATTGACATCGAACGAAATGGCGGAGAAGTAGACTTCGAATCTGTTCGCCAGCGAATACAAGAAGACGAGTCGGCTGTTGAACTGCTGCCGGTGTTGTTTATGGGCGATTTCCCCGGCATTGTTGAGGAAGATTCTAACGACCAACTTGCTGCGGAACGTGACATCGAAGCACTCAACAAAGTGTGGATCGAGGGCCGAATTGCTCAACTTGTGGTCGATATCAAAGCCGCCGACACTGGTGGGGATGCGAATCTGAGGGACCGACTGGTTCTGGAACAATTTGATTTAGAAAGACGTCGAAGAGCTCTTATGCCGAGCCCAGACGCACCTGTGAATACTTAGTCCTGCGGATTAAATAGCAACCACGTGAACAGCACTGAAGACAAAGATCGCGATGACGTGATGGAGCGCCTCCTCGAATTGGGCGGCGACAAGAAATACCTCACGTTCGACGACCTTAATCGGGAACTTCCCGACAATGTCGTTTCTCCCGACGACATTGAGGACGTGCTGCAAAAACTCGAAGGTTCGAACATTCCGGTTGCCGACTCCGATGAGCGGTTGTTGGAACAAGCGGCCCAAGTGGTTCCCGAAGATGAAGACGAGGCGATCGATGAAGATATCGAACTCGATCTTTCAGCTGGTGCGCTTGAGAAGACTAACGATCCAGTTCGGCTGTACCTGCGTGAAATGGGTGTCGTGCCGCTGCTCACACGCGAAGGCGAAGTAGCAATCGCCAAGCGAATCGAGCGCGGCCAGCTCAAAACACAAAAATCAATCTCTCGTTCTCCCATTGCAGTATGTGAGGTCCTGAAAATCGGCGAAGAACTCGAAGCGGGGAATCTCAACATCCGCGATACGGTCACATTCTCCGAACAAGCTGAACTAACCGGCGATGAAGATAAGGCTGAAGAGTACCGCGCCTGGACCATCGAAGGGATTCAAAACATCCAGAAGATATATAAGACGGGATTGAAAGAGTGGGAGAAACTTCGGATTGAGCAGCGAGAGCAACGCGGAAAGAAAAGTAAGAAAGTTATGCGGCTACGCCGCCGGGTAGCACGACTACGGCTCGAGATCGCGCAGGAAATCGGCCGGTTGAATCTCACGGAACGCGCAAGGCAGCGACTAATTAACGCAATTCGCGCCGTTCAAAAGCAGGTCCGCGAAGCGGAGCGCGAGATTGAAACATACGGCGAGAAGCTTACAAAGAAACGTATCAAGCCAGACGATCAGAGAGAGTTTAAGCGCCGTATTCTTGCTGCGAGAAAACGCTTGCAGCAAATGGAGATCGACCACAATGTTGGCCCTATCGAAATCAAGCGGTCATTGCAAGCGATCGTACTCGGCGAGCAGCAAACCGGGCAGGCCAAACGTGAACTGGTCGAGGCGAACCTTCGACTCGTCGTTTCGATCGCGAAGAAGTACACGAATCGCGGGTTGCAGTTCCTGGATCTAATTCAGGAAGGCAACATCGGTTTGATGAAGGCAGTTGATAAGTTTGAATGGCGGCGCGGTTACAAGTTTTCGACCTACGCAACCTGGTGGATCCGGCAGGCAATCACTCGGGCAATCGCCGATCAAGCACGGACGATTCGCATTCCGGTGCATATGATCGAAACCATTAACAAGCTAATTCGCACGTCGCGAGCGCTCGTTCAGGAACTTGGGCGCGAGCCGACCAGTGAAGAGATTGCGAAGAAGATGGACATTCCTGTTTCGAAAGTCAGGAAGGTTCTGAAGATCGCGCAGGAGCCTATCTCACTGGAAACACCAATTGGTGAAGAAGAAGATTCACACCTCGGCGACTTTATCGAAGACAAGTCAATTCTCAACCCGGCCGATGCTGTTGTCGCATCAAACCTGCGAGAGATTACAGATGAAGTTTTGGCTACGCTGACACCACGCGAAGAAAAAGTGATCAAGATGCGCTTCGGGCTGGGTACAACAGGATCCGAGCACACGCTTGAGGAAGTGGGCCAACATTTCGCAGTGACTCGCGAACGCATCAGACAGATTGAAGCAAAGGCTCTTAGAAAACTCCGTCATCCATCCCGCTCACGTAAGTTGAAAGCCTTCCTCGACGGCGCGCCCAGATAACTTACTTAAACGTCAAAAACGGCGTGCTTCTGGCGGTGTGATCAAATTGGTACTGGTAGGTATAACCGGGAAACTCGATCGTGCGAGTGTACTGCACTCTTACCTCAACCCTGTTGTCGCGAATCGCAGGCGTGATGATTGCCTCTGGAGGAACGTCGTATTCGGGAAGACTCTTTCTTAATTGATCGTTTACCCAGGTAGGTTGGTAGCCGGATGCGCTGGCAACATCCACGCTGTGTTGCATCCAATCCTTGAACAAGTAAGCCTGGTAAGCAACCGGGACATAGAGGTAGAGCCCGTACCCGATCGTGGCCGCTACCAATAAAAAGATCAGCAGCTTCAAACGCGCTGCGCCACGCTCACTCGAACGGTGCAAAACCATCAGTGGCTTCTCCTCTCCGGCTTGCTTAGTGCTCGCTTAAGAGCCTTTCTTAACATTCTTTGTCCAATGTCTTTCCCGTTTACGATCTGCGGGGATCCGATTCCGTCTAATAACACCCAGTTGATCTGGCCCGCTGTGCTCTTTTTGTCGTGGCGGATTGATTCGACTATCTGATTAGCGTTGATGTTGTTGAGATCCGGCAGCGGTCCACAGAGAGACACTGCTCGACGCAACGATTCTAACTCTGCCTGCGTTAGTAAGCCTAGATCTTTTGAAATTTCACCAGCTACCAACATGCCATACCCAACCGCTTCACCATGTCTGAGCTTTTGATAGTTCGTCACCGCCTCCAGCGCGTGCGCGGTTGTGTGCCCGAAGTTAAGAATGCGTCGTGACTTCGCATCGGTTCTAACTATCGATTCACGCTCATCGTTTTCAACGATCGATAGTTTGAACTTGCAGTGGTCTCTGATTAGAGACTGAAAGCTTGCACTGTCGAAATCATTACGCGTGCCTTCAAGATATTTGACTGTCTTGGTGAAGAGAGGATTACCCGCTATCAACGACTGTTTTACCATCTCACAAAAACCGGCAGTCATTTCTCGTTCCGGCAAAGTCGCCAGCGTTTGCGTGTCGACAATTACCATCTCCGGTTGATGAAATGTACCGACGAGATTCTTTCCAGTAGGCAAGTTGATTCCGGTCTTTCCACCCACTGAGGAATCGACCTGAGCAAGCAACGTCGTCGGTATCTGAACGACTGGAATCCCACGCAGATAAACGCTCGCAGCGAACCCCGCCACATCGCCTACAACTCCCCCACCTAATGCGATAACCGCGTCGTTTCTTTCAAAGCGCTTGTCGCTGAGGACATCCAGTACGCCTTCTAACGTCCGAAATGATTTGTAGCGTTCGCCGTCGGGTATCAGGCACGGAAAAACTCGGTAACCTTGACGGTCCAGGATGTTGAGAATCTCAGTTCCAAAGAGACCAAAGACGCGTTTGTTTGAAATGAGGCAGAGCGACTTCGGTGTGGATTTCTGCGAGTCGCTGAGTAGTTCTGCAATTTTTAGTCGTATGCCCGATCCGATGTTGATTTCACTTCGTCGCGTTTGGGTTGGTAGGGAGATTCTCAGACGAAGCATGAGCAAGAATATTCAGCGGAAAGATCAATCGCGGTCATATTAACACGGGCTATTAGCCGTGTGGCTGTCGCTCTCTTGCTCGATTTGAACCGGGATTTTTACTGGAAAAGCGAATGGGCGCGACATACGTGGGAGTGCGTCGCGCCCATCCATATTCGTGGTTACTGTCCTCACCCCAGCAACCACTTGAGACGGAGGATCCACCAACCGTCTCTCTTGCCCCACAATATACATCGCAACGCC
>JBKPMX010000116.1:0-15469 GCA_046765655.1 Acidobacteriota bacterium | reverse complement strand
CGCTATCGCGCATGGTACTGAATAGTCGATGGTGCGCCTTAATCCGATCAGAGCTTCCTAAAGCATTTCGGACATTCGTTGCGTCACTCCGTGAGTAACCAGCTTCGCACCCGCTATCCCGACACGTCGGGATACTGACGGTTTTCCACTGTGTTGAGTGTTCCGCAAGTCCACGACAAGCTGAAGGAACCTCTGATCGCTATTCAGTACCATGCGCGATAGCGGATGGCCAGGACTCAACTCACGATCTGATGTCCCGAGTTGAGCGTTGGCCATGCACTATCGCGCATGGTACTGAATAGTCGATGGCGCGACTTATTCAGGGCTTCCAGAAGCGTATCGGACATCCGTTGAATCACTCCGTCAGAAACCAGCTTCGCACCCACCCGCTATCCCGACACGTCGGGGATACTGACTGTTTTTCCTGTGTTGAGTCTTCCGCAAGTCGACGACAAGCTGAAGGAACCTCTGATCAACTGCTATTCAGTACCATGCGCGGTAGCGGATGGCCAGGACTCAACTCACGATCTGATGTCGCGAGTTGAGCGTTGGCCATGCGCTATCGCGCATGGTACTGAATAGTCGATGGCGCGCCTTAATCCGAGTTAATCAGACCTTCCATCTGATCTCGCGAGTTGAGCGTTGGCCATGCGCTATCGCGCATGGTACTGAATAGTCGAAGATCGCAAGAAGGGTCAGCGAAACTTTCAGATCTAAAAAAAGCAAAGCGAATCACGACGTTAGTGGCGGGTACAATCTATCAAACTCCGGATAGCCATGTAGTATCGCTAGATCCGGATCCTGTCTAGTCCAGATCGCGTCCTTGAAACCTGCCTCCCATGCCTTCTTGATTGCATTCAGGCCGTCTTCGACCAGGTTCATCTCACAGAAGGCACACGCACTGTTGTAAAGAATCATCGTGTCGTCCGGACGCAGGATCATCGCCATGTCCACCTCTCGCTTGGCTTCTTCGAATCGACCCTGCATCGCATATCTTCCGGCAAGTAACACGCGGGCGCGCGCATCCTCTGGCACTTTTTTTATCTGCTCCTCGAAGATGGCGATTTCGCGATGGGCATAGTTGTTTAGCGCATCTTTCTTTCCCAACGCCCCAAAAGCGTTGTGGATTGGAACAGTCGTGTTGTAGTTCTCGCTGGAGTGGACCATCGCCTCCTCCATCATGTCCACAATCTCCTGATAACGTCCTGCCGCGAAAAGTGCACGTCCAAGTAAGTAATAGCCACCATCAAGATCTGGTGTCTGGCTTAACGCCTTCCGCATCTTGTCCACCGCCTGGCCGTAATCCCCCGCCGCGAAAAGTACCCAGGCCTTCGCGCACTCGATCTCCGGAGCCTCGTGACCAGTCGCACTCGCTCTCTGAGTTGCAATGATCGCCCGATCGATCCATTTCTGCTGGCGCTCGAAGTGGTAGAAATACTCGGCACAAACTTTTGCCAGTCCCGCGTGAGCGAGTGCAAAGTCTGGATCGAGCGCAACTGCGTTCTCATACATCTGGAGTGCAAACTGCAGATCCTGCCGCCCAACGCGCCGCGCATAGTTTCGTCCGCGTAGATATAGATCATAGGCCTGCAGGTTCTCTGTCGGTTTCTCGGAAAGTGCCTGCTGTTCCTGAGGCGATAAGGTAATTCGCAACGCAGCGGCAATTTTCTGCGCTATTTCGTCCTGTACTTCAAATACATCCGCCATCTCGCGATCGTATCGTTCGGACCAAAGCGGGAAGTCTGTTGCTGCATCAACAAGCTGAGCGTTAATACGCAACCGTGCTCCGGCTCGACGCAAGCTACCAACGAGCACATACGAGGCGCCGAGTTCCTTTCCGATCTGCCCGGCCGTTACCGATTTGTCTCGATAGTCCAGCACCATGGCGCGTGAGAATGTCTTCAGTCCCTTAATCTTCGATAGCTCTGTAGTGATGTCTTCCGTGATGCCATCGCGAAGATACTCGTCTTCTTTCACTCCGCTTAGATTTTCAAAGTACAGAACCGCTATGGAATGTTCGTGAACGTTTGACACAGCTCTTCTCACGGCACTCGATTCGGTTGAATGTCGGCCGGAAGGCGATGAGTCGAGATCGCGCTTCAATCTCTTTAGTGCTGTCTTTAGATCAGTAGCACTCTGATATCGCAGGTCGCGATCCTTCTCGAGTGCCTGTCCAATGATCCGTCCGAACTCAGCCGGAAGCGACGGAATCACTTGATTTACCGGAGCAGGATCGCGATTGAGGATCGAATCAAACACGATTGCTGACGTTTCACCCTGGAAAGGCAGAACGCCGGTTGCCATCTGATAAAGGACCGTACCAAACGAAAAAAGATCCGTGCGCGTATCGGTAATCTGTCCGCGTGCTTGCTCGGGAGACATGTACGACACAGTGCCCAATGTAGACCCCGCTTGAGTTAGATGCTTTTGCAGAACCGCAGTAGCGACTTCGGAATCAGCAGTGGCACCCATTGCGAGTCCCTTGTTTGTCATCTTGTCGATCTTCGCCAAACCGAAGTCGAGGATCTTTGCTTGTCCGCGCGAGGTCACGAAGATGTTTGCAGGTTTTAGATCACGATGGACTATCCCTTTGGAGTGTGCCGACTCAAGTGCGTCAACGATTTGAATCCCCAAAGTCAGCACGGTCTCGATGTGGAGTGGACCACGACGAATGCGATCCGAGAGCGACTCGCCATCGAGCAGTTCCATGACAATGAAATGCTCTGATTCGAACTGCTCGATGCCATGGATTGTGCAGATGTTGGGGTGATTCAGAGACGACGCTGCTCGAGCTTCTCGCTGGAACCGCTGCAGCAGACTCTCGTCGCCAGCCATCGCAGGAGTTAGAAACTTTAAAGCCACGTGACGACCGAGGTTGGTGTCTTCAGCTTCGTAGACGACACCCATTCCTCCTTCGCCTAATTGTGATTTGATTTGATAGTGGGAGATAGTCCTGCCGAGCATGGGAGCGTGCCTCCGGGATCTGGGCTGATAGTTACTGTCGCGCCATAGTAGAACATGCGGCGCGGCGGACAAAATTGCAAGCGGGACGGCTTAGACAGGATTACATGATTAACAAGGTGATATGAACCAGTCTTGTAATCCCGTTATGCCGTCATCCTGTTGACGGGTCGACGACAAGCTGAGCGCATCGGATATTCGTTGAGTCACTCCGTTAGGAGTGGAATATTTATAGCCCCGGGCAACAAACAAGAACTTCGCAGTTAAGAGGAGCGGAAATGCTGATCGAGGATGTGACTCAAGATCGTTCCGCTCCTCTTAACTGCGCCGAGGTCTTTGTTTCTCGGGGCTATAAACATTCGACTCCTAAAGGAGTCAGTTACCGCTTGCCCAATTCCCATGATCGCCAAACCGGCGTAACAGACTGCACCATCTCCGATTTATTCTTTGGCACCTTTTCGGTAGAATCAGCGCGCTCTCCAACCGTGCGGCAGCCTCAGTGGTCACCCCGTCAAACACGCTGGCTACTGCTCGCTGATTAAAATAGACAGCTAAAACAGAGTTACATGAACGGCAGAACCGTCTTATGCGCCGTTTATTGCGCAATCGGTGACGGGCGGCGTAACGCGGAGCACCCAGAGTTCGCACATCGGCCCCCCGACACAACGCAGAGACAGACAACGCACACGACACGGCCTTTCGAATAACCGAAAGACGTATCGAACATTTCCTCGGCAATTACTTTCAAGGAGACTTCACCACATGAGTACTAAGCAGATCCCATTCGTATTCAGACCTCGACGAATTCTGATCGCAGTCGTTTTTGCTATCATCGTGTTAACACTCTTATTGTCCAACACAACGCCTCGATCATTCGCGGGCGGCAACACTGCGCACAATCCCACCTGGTGGGATAAGTATCAGTTCATTCTTAATAGCGGCTCCGATGCAGCGCCCGCATCGACAACCTCTGTAAGTGTCGGCAGCAATGTCGATGTCTCGAACGAGTGTGGGCCGCAAAGCGAAACGTACATAACTATCAATCCGAACAAACCTAAAGTTTTGGCTGCAGGCTCGAACGAGATATTTCGTTTACCGATGCGAGGATATTTTTCCACTGACGGTGGCTCGAGCTGGGGCGGCGTTGACTTGCCTTTACCTCCACCGAAGACGAAGAGCGGCATCGACTTCGGCTCCGATCCAACGCTCGCGTTCGATTCAAGTAACAACACCTTCTATGGCTACATCGTGGTTTACTTCGGCGGCGGAAACGGCATCAACGGCACAGAGATGGCCGTGGCACGATCAACTGATGGTGGAAAGACTTATCCCAAAGTTACGTTTTTCGATTTTGAGGATGGCACCAACCACTTCAACGACAAACCGATGATCACCGCTGATGCGAATGTGAACAGCCCATTTCGAGATAACGTCTATATTGCATGGGACGCGGCCGCCGGCGGATCGATTGGCGGCGGGGTTCGATTAGCCAGATCAACTGACCACGGTGCGACATTTACTTCAACACGCATCGACGATCCGAATGGTCCAGGACAGTCAATTGGAGCGTCGCCGGCTGTTGGACCAAATGGCGAAGTCTACGCCGCGTGGAACGACTATAAAGCCAACGCGATCGTTTTCAATCGCTCATTCGACGGCGGTAAGACGTGGGACATCCAGAAAACAATATCTACCAAGACCCTTCCCTTCGATATTGCTATACCGGCCGAGTCTTTCAGAGCCGCGCTTGTTTATCCATCACTCGATGTCGACCGCTCGACTGGACCACACCGCGGTCGTATCTACTGCAGCTGGATGGATCTAACCTCATCAAAGGTAACTGACATATTCCTCTCCTATTCCGATGATTCAGGTGCAAGCTGGTCAACTCCCACACGCGTTGCAGATCAGCTATCCACCCTGGTCGATCGTTTTAACCACTGGATGTCTGTTGACCCAACGACGGGCGAAGTCAATGTGGCTTTCTACGACACGCGTAACGACACGACAGGTTTTCGCTTTGAGACGGATTACTACCTTGCGAGGTCGAGTGACGGCGGGTTGTCATTCCCCGGTGCTGATATCAGGGTAAGCACAACCAGCTCGAACGAACACGATTGTAACGGTGTGTTCCCATGCGACGGCATCAACTACGGCAACCAACAAGGAGATTACGAAGGGTTGGTGTCGTTTGGCGGAGTGTCGTATCCAATTTGGACTGATAGTCGGAAGCAACTCGACCTGGCGAATGGTTGTAGGCGACCGCTTTTGATGGAGGAAGTGTTTACCGCTAAGGTGAAGTGAACCTGAAGTGGCAGAAAGATGCGGCAGTGTGTGGGTATTGAAATCTTGTGATCCTGTAATCCTGTTCGGAGTATAGGGTAGCTTAACGACAAGCTGAAGGAAGCTCTGATCAAGTGGCTATTCAGTACCATCCGCGGTAGCGGGTGGCCATTACTCAACCCGCGATATCGGCGGGTGTTGAGTTACGGCCATCCGTTACCGCGGATGGTACTGAATAGCAATCGTCACGAGCTTATCGGACATTTGTTTAGACACTCCGTTAGGAGTGGGATGTTTATAGAAACCGGAACCAAACAAAACTTCGCAGTTAAGAGGAGCGGAATGGATGATCGAGTGTTTCGCTCAAGTTCATCTCCGCTCCTCCTTAACTGCGCCGGAGGTCTTCGTTTTGTCGGGCTATAAACATTCGACTCCTAACGGAGTCGAGCGAGAGATAAAGATCCACCCGTAGATCGAAATTGAATGACCACCGGCTTAAAGCCGGTGGTCTCTTCGCACGTTGAAACCTTCAATCGAGTGGCTTTAGAAGATGCGTGGCTGTGTACTTGCCAACTTTACTGCCGACAGCGGTACCCACCTCAGTGCTATTACGAAAGTGCATGCCACCCCACACCCGAGCATTACCTTCCTCTGCATGAATCTCATTAACACTCGAGTAGGTGCGGACCGCGCCGTTGAGGCCCTTGAACTGTAACGGAAATTGATCGGTGCCGAACCATACAGTATAGAACCCCAGCACACTGGCGCCGACCGTCGTGTGAGCCGCGGGATATTCAGGGTGAGATGGAGTGACTATGAAGGGTAGCCAGGAAGGATCGGCTTGGGTATCGGAATTGTCGTCTGTATCTCCCGCACGGATCGCCGTTACTGGCCGCCAGAACGTATACGTGTATTTTCCATCCCATGCGGCGAGCAATCCGTTTGCCGCGCATGCAACACCAATTGCTTCGAACCGAGCAGCAGTCAATAGATCCATCGAGCTCGCTAAGCTGCGGACATTCGCGATCCACAGCGCGTTTGCCGATGGAGACCAGAATAGTGCCGTAGCAGATTGCTCGGCCGTTCGGCTCGAATCGGTCGCTCGACCAAGATCCTTGATCTCGTTGTAGTCAGTCGTATAAGTCTTGCTATCGAGCGCGGGCGGAGGCGCGGGACGGAAGCGCGATGGCTCGTCGTACCCAAACGGCGTGACGAACTGAAGGAACGGACTTTGTGGATTGATGGTTCCGTTTGGAGTCGGTGCCCATACACCCGGCCCGCTGCCCGGAGTATAGCCCTCTAGCTCTGGATCGTTTCGGTGATCGTCTTTACGCGCCTCGATCACGGCGTTGGCTGCTGCTTCGCCGACCTCAAGACCATGAGCAATCGACTCAGGCGTGGCAACAACACCGGCAAGAGAGTTGGTATAAGTAGTCTCGATCATTGCTGTGGCCGTCGGTGTTTGGAACTCGTGTAAGGCGACGATGTACGCTGCACGAATTGCCGCGGCTTCGGCTGACGCGTCTGGAGCGCTTTCCGGTTTTGACGCAAATCCTCGGTAGCGTCCGTTAAGGGCGGCGTTGACAGCGTCGAACATTGCCAGCTGCACAATCGTTGTGCGGATCAGCGTGCGTCGGTCGTTCTCACCTACCGCAATTCCAAACGCCGGGAAGCTGGTGCCCCAGTTATCTAGCACTGCCGATGCCGGCGGGCTACTGAGTGGCTTAACTGACGCGTGACCATTTACCCCTAGGTTCGAGCCGTTCGTCGAAGCAAACAGGACCGCGATCACAACAAAAACTGCCAAAGTACAAAGTTTTAGCTTCATGACTTCTCCTTTTTTGAATCCCTTTCTCGAGAGTGTCTGATAGTCGCGAGGCTGAAAGTCCGTAGTGAGCCCTCCTTGACAGTCGGGCTACTGCCCCGGATGTCGAGGCTTATGAAAAGCTCGTGCGAGGAGTAAAATGCTGCCCGGATCCAGCACCCCCCGACCAGCGCGTCTTCGTCCAAACGTCTCCTCGCGAGTGGTGAAGCTACGCCGACCGCTGCAGTGATGTCCTTACCAGCTCCGGAATTTATTCAGAACTTTTCTTGAACGTGGATATGAGTAGACAAGTCAAACAGTTGTATGAGTTCGGTCCCTTTTGTTTGGACCCCGCAGAACACACCTTAAGCCGCGATGGCCGGCCGATTCCCCTTAGGCCGAAGGTGTTCGATCTCCTGTTAGTGCTCGTTGAGAATCGTGGGCACCTGGTGGACAAAGAAAAGTTGATGAGTTCCGTATGGACGGAGCAATTCGTCGAGGAAGGCAATATCAACAAGAACATCTCGATGTTGCGCCAGGCGCTGGGGGAAAGTGACAGCGGCCACAAGTTTATTGAGACAGTGCCCAAGCGCGGGTATCGCTTCGTTGCCGACGTGCGTGAGGTGAATGACAACCGAGAAGCGGAGCTGTTGACACAAGCTGAAGGTCGATCAACGGACCAATATCAAGGGCATGAACGAACGCAAGAAACTCATGAAGAGTCGTCGCCATTGTCTCCGCCGACGGAAACGCGAGTTAGGCCGTTCAATAAGCACTGGGTCGCTTTTGTCGTCGTGCCGGTGCTGCTGCTAGCAGCGATTGTCTACCTCGTCTTAATGCGTCAGCGGGGCCGCGTGGCCACTCCCGCCGTTCGATCCATCGTTGTCTTGCCCTTTCAAAATCTTTCGGGTGACGCATCGCAGGATTATTTGGTCGATGGGGTGACCGATGCACTCATCGGAGACCTGGCACAGATAGGAGCCTTACGTGTTATCTCTCGAACTTCTGCGATGCACTACAAAGGCAGCAACAAATCGTTGCCGGAGATCGCGAAGGAATTAAATGTGGACGCCGTTGTCGAAGGAACTGTGCAACGCTCCGGCGAACGCGTACATGTGCGCGCACAATTGATATACGCGGCTTCCGACTCTCATCTGTGGGCGGCCGACTATGATCGTGACTCTCGAGACATATTGGATTTGCAAAGTGAAGTGGCTCGAGCGATCGCAAGTGAAGTACGAATTAAGATCACACCGGCAGAGCAAAGACTATTAGTCCCCAAACGTGTAGTCGCTCGCGCTGCGATAGATAATTACCTGCAAGGTCGTTACTTCTGGAACAGACGCACAGAAGAAGACATGCGTAAGGCGATCGGATATTTCGAGGCTGCGATCAGCGCTGACGCAAACTACGCTCAGGCCTACGCCGGATTGGCTGATTCTTATAACCAGCTCGGCACCGTCATGATTGGTGTAATGCCACCGTCAGAAGCAAGGCGAACTGGAGAGACGGCAGCCAGAAAAGGTCTGGAGATTGACAACGAGCTAGCAGAAGCGCACGCGGCACTCGCTTACGAAAACTTTTTCAATTGGAATTGGGCCAGTGCCGAAGAAGAGTTCAAACGATCCATTCAGCTCAACCCAAACTACGCTAGTGCTCACAGCCATTATGCCCTTTATCTTGTGGCCCAGGGGCGGAATGATGAAGCTGTCGCGGAAACCAATCGAGCGCAAGAGTTAGACCCACTCTCGCTATCGATAAGTGCGAGTCGGGGATTCCTTCTCTTGAACGCGCGACGGTACGAAGAGGCTATAGAACAACAACGCCGCGTCATTGCAATTGATCCGAACCACTATCAGGCACATTGGTTTCTCGCGCTTACGTATCTCGCTAACGGGCAGATTGATCACGCCGTCGCCACAGCTGAAAAGGCAGTTGCCATATCGAACCGCGCCCCCGCAGCACTTGGAGTACTCGGAATGGCGTACGGCGTAGCCGGACACAAACGCGAGGCTAATCAGATAGCAAGTGAGTTATTGCAGTTGCACCAAAAAAGGTATGTATCACCATTGGCTTTTGTGTATGTCTACACAGGTCTCGGAAACAATGACCAGGTGTTCGCCTGGCTCGAGAAGGCGTATCAAGAGCGCTCCAACGGCATTGCCTTTTTTAAGGTATCACCAACAGAAGATTCACTTCGATCCGATCCTCGGTTTGCCGATCTTCTAAAACGAATTGGTCTGGCGGGCGCGTGATCCAAACGTGGCCACGGGAATTTAAGTTACGACAGAGACTATTCAGTACCATGCGCGGTAGCGGATGGCCCTGACTCAACCCTCGAGACGCCAGATCTTTTTGCGTTGAGTCCTGGCCATCCGCTACCGCGCATGGTACTGAATAGCCGAACACTTGGTCAGCAGCCGAGTTGGCCCATGAGTTTGATGAGTTCTGCCGGATCGACGGGCTTTGTCAGATGCGCATCAAAACCTGCGTCGAACGCATTCCTCTGGTCACTGTATTCCGTAAAACCAGTTACAGCGATTAGTGGAGTTGAACGGTATTCTCCCAGCGCTCGTAATGCCTTCGCGAGCTCATAACCGTCCATCCCCGGCAGCCCTATATCTGAAATGATGACGTCGAAGCGTTCGCTTCGTGCTGCCTCAAGCGCCTCAACCGCCGACCACACGGGTCGAACTCGATAACCGGCTTTTTCCAGGAAACATGCCAACATTGAGGCAATGTCTGGAGCATCATCGACTACGAGCACTGAGCATTCGTTTTCTTTTCGTGGCAGCGACTCGGCCTTGCTGTAGAACGAGTTGGCTATGGATGACAGCGGAGTCTGTGCGAAGGAACGGCTAATCATTTTCGCCCCCTGTTACCTGTAAAATCTCGGGAGCTTGAGTGTAAATAAAGTACTTGAGAAATTCTTGAGCCGGATTGTTTTAGACACAATTCACAGGATTAACAAGATTATAAGAACTAAAGTTTAGCTATAAAACACGCGACTCTTAACGGAGTCGGCACTGACTTGGCGAAGTCGTCACGAGCCCTTCTCTGGTAAAATCCCTGCGCCATGACCCCGCGTCTCGTTAATTCTAGATCTCAGCATGATCCGGGTGCTCAATCTCAACGAAGATCTCAAACAGGGCTCACAAGATTACGCGAACGAAAGAATGTTAGTTTTTAGAAATGTTGGTTCGTAATCTTTGTGATCCTGTAATCCTCTTAGCTGTAGGCACGTGGACGACAAGCTGAAGCGTATCGGACATCCGTCAACTTGGACCAACTCCAATGGCGCGGCTCGCCTCACCGATTGGTTGCTCGCTGTCTCATTCATACTGGCGATCGTCGCCTACGCGTATCTTGGTTCTTATTCAAGGTACATGGCGGATGATTATTTCGTGCCGCCACTCGTCGAAAAGAATGGGTTGCTCGGCGCGCAGATTCATTGGTACCGGGGATGGACTGGCCGCTTCTCCTTTGCGTTCGTCGCCGACCTGCTCGCTCTGCTTGGACCAGCAACGGCGCGCTTTGTTCCTGGCTTCCTCCTGGCCCTGTGGTTTGCCGCAACGGTTTGGGCCATCGCGGAAGTATGTTCACTATCAGGAAAATGCTCCCGCCTCAGAGTCTTACTCTTAGCAGCATTCGTAATTTTCGCAACGCTGGAAACCGCGCCGAACGTGAGTCAGTCGCTCTACTGGCAAAACAGCGCTCTTACTCATGTGACGGCGTTCATCCCGCTCGCGTTATTCGTGGCGGTAATAACGCGCGGCGCACGCGAAACAAATAGCACATACTCGCGCAGACTCTATCTCGTGTGTGCTGGCGTGTTGACTCTTGTAGCCGGCGGTTTCTCCGACGCCTTCGCCGTGCTTCAACCCCTTGCTCTTATTCTCTCGACACTCGGAGTGCAAGTCGCAGCTAATGCCGACTTGAGATCCCGACTGCGACCGTTTCTGCTCGCTGGACTGATCGGTTCGATACTGGCATTGATCATCGTCGCAGGCGCACCCGGTAATAGCAGCAGGATGGCATTTTTTCCGAGGCAGCTCGGTGCCTGGGGCATTCTGAGATCATCGGTATTTTATTCAGTTCGGTTCGCTGGCAAGTTAGTCTTGACCCATCCAATCATCGCGCTGGCTTCGCTGACCTTACCCTTGCTTATTCGGCTCCGAGACTTCGCCGAGAACGATCAACCGTTGTGGAATCGTCGACAATGCGTTTCGCTTCTTTTGATCATTCCGTCGGCTGTGTTTCTTCTGATCATGTGCTGCATTGGTCTCGGCTTCTACGCGCTTTCGGTAATGCCGCCGGAACGAGCGCTGATTTTGTTATGTCTTATTTTGATTTGCGGTATGTTGGTTTGGAGTCGCGCCGCGGGTGAATACTTGCTAGGGCGGTTCGTCACGGTTAGCCCGAAGATCAGGCTAGCGTCGACCATCGTACTCTTATCACTCGTTCTTTTCTCGCAGCTCTCTTTCTTTTCGATCGTAGGCACGCGCGAGAGAGCTCGGGGGTTTGCAGCCGATTGGGACAGACAAGATTCAGAGCTGAAGACTGCGAAACAAAATGGAGTTACTGATGTAGCGGTGCAGCAGATCGGAGACTTTCAGTCGCGAATAGGAAGAGGTCCCAGTGATCTGCATTTGAGAACAGACTCATCCTTTTGGATCAATCGCACAGTTGCTAAGTACTACGGGCTGCACTCGGTACGCGTCATCGAAACTGCCGGCAATCCGAAGTGATCATTATCGACGACGAATTTCCATCCGGTTTCTTGTTCGTGTAACTTCGTGTAATTCGTGGATCGTCCGTCAATCACTTAATCGGATTGTTCTGTTTGCACATCTGCGTAATGCAGCCCACCTGCAGTTCCTTCACACGGTCGGACGAAAGTTTCCACGACTTGCCGTGTATCAAGGCATAAACAATTTCGCTCTCAATGCGGCCCTGATGTTGATCGTCAGCTTCTGCAACTCGATTTCCCCACTCCTCCCGCCAACGCTTCAATCGCGCCTCCAACACCTGCTGATCGTCACCGGATCCATGCAGCCCGATCAAATAGGCCGCGTTACTCGCCCATGAGAGATCGTCCGTCGCTAAACGCTTCTTAACCAAATCACCGATCGCCTCTGAGTAATACGACTCAGTCAGATCGCGAAGCAAGTCGGAGCTTTCTTCAGGCTTCAACTCAGCTATCGCTTGTTCGATCAGCGGAATCGCTTCGCGTTCATTGTGCTTTGCGAAATACGCGAGTAGGCCTGCACGCGCGTCTGGATACAGCGTCGCTCCAACCTTCTGATAAAGATCCATCAACTCCTGATAGATCCCTTCGGTCCCAAATCGCACCAGCAGAGATGTCTTCTGTTTGAGAAAAACAAAACCGCCATTCTTCGGTAACGCAGCAAAACCACGAATCTGTTCTAGTAAAGTTGCATCAGCCTCAGGCAACGATTTCGCGTCAATGCTTCCCAGCAACTTCACATCGACAAACGAATTTGGATTACGTATCTCCGCGACCACATACCGACGCGCTTCATCCGGTGCGACCTCAATCAGGAGCTTGAGTGCCGCTTCGTGGATGTCCTTCTGGCCAGGATCAGAACCATTCGATAGCGCCCGCTTGAAAACAGGAATCATCGAACGATCGCGCAGTTCCTCCCAATTCTGTTTCAGAAGCCACTCCTTACTAATCGGATTTAAGGTATCGAACTGCTGAATGAGTATGCGTCGCGCTTCAACCGAGCCAACACTCGCCGCCTGTGGATCTTTGGGCGGATTAGACGCAATCGTTATTGCAGTGGTTGTTAGAGCTCGGCCCGTCCGCTTGTCCAAGCCCGCTGTGAGCTCGACGACATAAGCGTCACGAGTTTCACGAGCGCGAGTATCCTCGGGCAGGCCCGGAATCAACATAGTATTCACAACTTCAGATTTATCCATCCTCGGCACGTCTGTGACCAACCTGCGCAGGCTTGTAACGACGTTTAGCAGTTGGACACTCACCGGCGTGTTTGGATCGCGCAGAGCCACCTCGAGTAGTTTGAGTACCAACTGACGATCGCGAGCGATGAATAGTCCCTCCGCGACGTGTCCGAAGTAGTTTCCGCGTCGCTCGTCCTGATTCAGAAAACGCTGCACTTTTTCACGAGACGACGGTTCACCGGTAAGGAATGACAAAGAGTGCCCAATCTGATCATCCGTCTGAAAGTTGCGACTCGCAGCATACTGATCTGAAAGTTTTTTTACTTCGGCAGTCTCATCAGCTTCGCTCATTGGTTCAACATCGAAGCCGATCGGATTTGTGGTGAGGGTCAATGGTCGAGAATATAACAACGAGCTTTTCGTTACTCGTTGAGTTGTTACTTTGACTGTGTAGCGACCCGGATTATCGAATCTCAAAGTATCGTTGAGAATGATTTCAACACGCACCGGAACGTTGGACAGGCTCTTTGTAGAAATCATATCCCTGAGGTAACGAACCCCACCCGTCATTTCAGTGCGCCAATGAGTGACGCCGGTTTCAGGTGAGATGACGATTTTGTCCTCGCCCTGTTGGTCAAGATCCGAAACCGTGTCAGCGACATAACCTTCGCGGTCGGACGTGAGCTCCATGATGAGCTTAATCGGTTCGCCGATTTTGTAGACGGTTTTCGGCTCTGCCAAAGTTAGCTTGATGTGGACGTCAGGCGGAAAAGGAATTTGTGCCGATGCTGAGGTGACAAGAAAGAGGAGCAGAAAAAGGGCGAAGTGTAGACGTGTTGTCATGGTCCGTATGCTTCGTGGTCGATTGGGGAGGACTGCATTGTTTCACTAACTGCATGTCTGGATCAATTGAATTAGGTGTCGACTGGGTTACAAGATTAAAAGAGCGCAGTAAGAAAGGGGCAAGCCTAGTTAGAATCAACTTCCAAGAAATCTGCAGTCAGGAAGAAGGGCGGAGCTAGATTCAACCTTCTTCCTGACTGCACATTTCTTGGAAGTTGAATCTAACTCCGCTTCCCTTCCTGACCGCACCTGAGGAGTTGGATTGACTCCTTTGAGTCGGAACCTTGTGACAGCGCTCGTTGAGTCATTGGCAAGTTGATAGTAATGACCGCTTGCCCACTTCCTGACTGCGTCCTCCGAGTGAGTTTGCGCTTGCTACTTGGTTGCTTTAGGTGATGCAGCGGGCGATGCTGCGGGTGCAGTTGATCCAGCTGGAGCAGGTTGTTGAGCGGGCGCTGGTGCTGGTGTGGGTGTCGCAGTCGCCGTTGGTTTGCTTTCACTCGTCGTGTCGATCACTGACCGAGCACCTTGCAACGATGGCAGCGCAAGCACCAAAGCAATCAACATGAATGCAGCAGCGGCGCCAATAGTTATCTTCGCTAGCAGACTTGCGGTGCCACGTGGTCCGAAAGCAGTGCTGGAAAGCGAGCTGGAGAACAATGCTCCTGCATCCGCCTTACCCGGTTGCAGAAGAATTACGACTATCAACACAATGCAAGAGAGAATAAATAAACCGTATAAAATGTAAGTTGCCAAAATCGAACTCCTGAAGTTAGTGCTTTGTACTTTGTCCTTAGTACTTCGTGCTTAGCAACAAAGAACTAAGCTCAATCTTTATAGTTAACTATCTCCGCAAAACTCTTCGCATCAAGACTCGCGCCGCCAACCAATGCTCCATCGATGTCTTGTTGCGACATTAAACCTCGGATGTTGTCGGGTTTTACTGAACCACCGTACAGGATTCTCAACTGCGAGGCTGCGTTTGAAGACTGCCTTTCCGCGAAAACGCGCCGGATAAACGCATGCATTTCCTGCGCTTGCTCCGGCGTCGCTGTACGTCCGGTGCCAATGGCCCAGACCGGTTCGTAGGCGACGATGATACGGTCGAGGTCTGAGGCTGTCAACCCGCTGAGTCCGCCGATTAATTGGCCAGAAACAACGTCTTGGGCGATTCCCTGGTCACGTTGGTCGAGTGTTTCGCCGACACACATGATGACGATCAGCCCGGCCGAAAGAGCTGCTGCGACCTTGCGATTAACCGTTGCATCTGTTTCGCCATAGAACTGCCGGCGTTCTGAGTGACCAATGATTACGTACGTCGCTCCCGCGTCGCGCAACATCGTCGCGAGTACTTCACCGGTGTGCGCGCCCTCTTTGGTTTCGCTCGAGCAATTCTGACCAGCAACCTTGATGTTCGAACCTTCGAGTCGGTCGGCAACGGTTTTGATTGACGTGAATACCGGCGCGATGACGACATCACAGTGGTTCGCGTTGGCAACCAGCGGTTTCAGCGTGATTGCTGTGTCGACCGACTGCCCGATCGTTTTATACATCTTCCAGTTTCCGGCGATTACAGGTTTACGCATAGGACGTTCTAAATCCGATAGTGTGATGAAGTGTCAAAGTCCGGGAGTTACTAAAGACGTTCAGATT
>JBKPMX010000115.1:0-15109 GCA_046765655.1 Acidobacteriota bacterium | reverse complement strand
GGGAAATCGACCTTAGTTGAAGACATTCTCTATTACGCTCTCGCACGTCATCTGTATGGCTCATTAACTGAACCCGGACAGTTCAAGTCAATCGAAGGTTTAGAACACGTCGACAAAGTGATCGAGATTGACCAGTCGCCGATCGGTAGAACACCACGATCCAATCCGGCTACATACACTGGTCTGTTCACACCGTTGCGCGAACTGTACGCAATGCTGCCGGAGTCGCGGGAACGTGGGTACAAACCGGGCCGCTTTTCGTTCAATGTTAAAGGTGGCCGATGTGAAGCGTGCGAAGGGGACGGTATGAAACGCATCGAGATGAACTTTCTTCCTGATGTGTACGTCCTGTGCGATGTTTGCCGCGGGGCGCGGTACAACCGCGAGACGCTCGCGGTCAAATACAAAGGCAAGTCAATCGCAGATCTATTAGATACGACAGTTGAAGAAGCGCTGCCCCTGCTCGAAAACATCCCGCAGATCAAACAGAAGCTCCAGACGTTACTCGACGTCGGCTTGGGCTACATTAAACTCGGGCAATCGGCGACGACACTTTCTGGCGGCGAAGCGCAACGGATCAAACTTGCGAAAGAGTTATCGAAGCGAGCAACGGGTCGAACGATCTACATTCTCGACGAACCTACAACCGGCTTACACTTTGCAGATGTCCACAAGCTGCTCGATGTGTTGCAACGGCTGGTGTCACTCGGAAATACGGTGCTAGTGATCGAACACAACCTCGACGTGATTAAATCAGCCGATTACATCATCGACCTTGGACCAGAGGGCGGCGAGCACGGAGGAAGGGTTGTCGCCGCGGGCACTCCGGAGGAAGTGGCCCGCACGCGTCGGTCCCATACTGGACAAGTGTTGAAACCTCTGCTGAATGGGCGTATGGGTAAGAATGGCAATAACGGAGACGCGTGACGTTTTTGTAATTTCAAATCTCAAATTTCAAATCCCTTTTCAAAATGTTCGTTACACATTCAAGATTTGAGATTCGAGATTTGACATTTCACATTTGAGATTTAAAAACTCCGATCCAACTTCGAGAGGAGATCCACTTGCCGTCAAACTACGATCTCAAACCCCTGAGTCTCGCTGACGTAAAGACCTACCCACTCGCCTCTCGACTAAGCAAGGTCACAGTCAAACAATTCGCGCGGCCCTGTAACGATTACCCTGCGTTGCGTGATTTTCTTTCTAACTTTCCGGATATTCTTGCTGTACAGAGTCTGCGACAACTTGCAGTCCAGATTCGCAAAGCTCGCGAAGCAAATAAACCGATTGTTTGGGGTCTCGGCGGGCATGTGATTAAGACCGGCCTTGGGCCGATCCTTATCGATCTGATTAAGCGCGGGTTTGTAACGGGAGTCGCAACGAACGGCTCGGTGTTGATTCACGACACGGAGATCGCGCTCGTCGGCTCAACTTCTGAAGACGTCGATGCTACTTTGACGGAAGGGGTTTTTGGTGGCGCTGAGGAAACAAGTCAGTTGTTGAATTCCGCCGCGCGTGAAGGCGCAAGAGATGGCATTGGCCTTGGCGAAGCGCTCGGACGCGCACTCACGGCATTGAATCCGCCGCACGCTGAGGCTTCTATTCTATGTGCGGCTTACGACGGCTCAATTCCCTTCACTGCTCACCTCACAATAGGCGGCGACATTACGCATTTTCATTCCACGGCAGACGGAGCTTCGTTGGGAGCCACGAGTCACACCGATTTTCGGCTGCTGGCTGAACTGGTGAACCGTATGAATGACGGCGGTGTGTATCTAAACGTCGGATCAGCAGTAGTCCTGCCGGAAGTGTTTCTGAAATGCGTAACTCTTGTGCGAAATCTGGGACACGAACTGTCTAACATCACGACTGCGAACCTTGACTTCATTCAATCCTACCGTCCGTTGACGAACGTGGTCCGTCGCCCCACTGAACAGAGCGGCGGTCATGGGTATTCCATCACCGGGCATCACGAAATCACGATTCCACTTCTCGCGGCTGAACTCATCTGCGGCGACAGCTAACAGCATTGCCGACTGGCGATTGGCGATTGGCCAACTGAAACTCAACTTCTCATTCTCTCCAAGCTTTAGCTTGGGATTATGTGGCTGCTCGACACGTAACCCTTTCAACTGTTTTGCCTGCCTGCCGCTAATGCGAATCACAACCAAATCGAAACCGAGACTGTTGAAAGGGCTTTCCATTGATTGCAAAACTGCAGATCCGCGCGGCGCCCTCCCTGCTTCTTCGGTTGACGGATTCGCATGCCAAGGCTTATTCTGAAATTGAAATCGGATTTCATTTTCGGCGTTTAGCGCAATTTCCACCGCTCGATTTCACGTAACGAACTTGATCACGCTCCGTCGGCGAACTGAACTGGTAGAGGTACTTTCCCATGGTGTTGCCAAATCTCTTTCGCGTCCTCGTCCTGTTTTCGCTAATCGTCGTGTTTGTTTCGCCGGCGATGACGCAAACGCATCAACGCGTAGTGGTGCGTGGTCGTGTTCTTGATCGAAACCGCGCGGCGATTCCCGGTGCAACTGTTTCCGTTAGCGCGCCTGGCCTTCCCTCTCTGACGACAACCACCAATCAACTCGGCGAATATTCTTTTTCATTGCCTCAGGCCAATTATCAGATCACTGCAACTGCTGATGGTTTTGTTGATACTTCCGAAGCCGTCAGGCTTGGCGAAGCTGCGCTAGATTACGATTTGATACTTCAAATTCCTGCTGCGGGCGCGTTCGTAACCATTACAGATACCGCAGGCTACGGAATCCCATCCCTCACTTCCGCAACGAAGACACCAACGTTGTTGCGCGACATTCCGCAATCAGTATCTGTCGTCACTCAGGAACAAATCAGAGATCAATCAATGGCGAGCGTTGCTGACGTCGTTGCCTACGTTCCCGGCATTACTTCTCATCAAGGCGAGAACAACCGAGATCAATTAGTCATTCGTGGAAACAGCACAAGTGCAGACTTCTTTCTCAACGGAGTTCGCGATGACGTTCAGTATTACCGCGATCTTTACAACGTCGAGCGCGTCGAAGCTTTGAAAGGACCCAACTCTATGACGTTTGGACGAGGCGGCGGCGGTGGCGTGATCAATCGCGTTACGAAGGCTGCCGGCTTCTCGCCACTGAGAGAATTCACCGCACAAGGAGGTTCCTACGGAAACAAGAGGTTCACTGTTGATTACGGTCAACCACTAAACAATCGATTTGCTTTTCGCGTGAACGGCCTTTACGAGAACTCCGACAGCTTTCGTCATTTCGTCGATCTGGAAAGATATGGCGTGAATCCAACAGCGACGTTCGTGGTGACAAGTAGAACCGTCGTAACTTTGAGCTATGAACACTTCTACGACCGACGCACTGCGGATCGAGGAATCCCATCGTTTCAGGGACGCCCTTCCGATACTTCCATTTCAACTTTTTTCGGTGATCCGAATCGAAGTCACGTCAATGCTGGTGTGAACCTCGCGTCAGCGAGCGTCGATCATCAGATTGGACGATTCAACATTCACAATCGGACGATGTTCGGTGATTACGATCGCTATTATCAGAACTATGTTCCAGGCGCCGTGACTCCGGATAAAACGCGGGTGGCCGTCTCCGCCTATAACAATGCAACAGGGCGAAGAAATATTTTCAATCAAACGGATGCAACCACAACGGTTAACACAGGCAGCGTCAAGCACGTGTTTCTGGCGGGCGCTGAAGTTGGAAATCAACGTAGCAAGAACCTAAGGAATACAGGTTTCTTCAACAACATATCCACTTCCATTCTCGCGCCCTTCGAAAATCCGGTTATTGATACGCCAATCACTTTCAGGCAGAGCGCGACCGATGCGAACAATCATGTCAAAACAAAACTAGCGGCGGGTTATCTTCAGGATCAGGTCGAGTTCTCGAAGTACCTACAGTTCATCGGCGGGCTGCGCTTCGACTATTTTGATCTGAACTTTCATAACAACCGAAATGGCGAGCAGCTTCGCAGAATAGATCGACTGGTATCTCCTCGAGCCGGCGTTATTGTGAAACCTGTTGCTCCTGTTTCCGTTTATGTGAACTACGGTGTCGCGTATCTTCCGAGCTCAGGAGATCAATTTTCTTCACTGACGGTGATCACCCAGCAAGTGAAACCGGAAAAGTTTGCAAATTATGAGTTGGGTGCGAAGTGGGATGTACGGCCTCAGCTTTCATTGACGACAGCAGTGTATCGTCAGGACCGCACCAACACCCGATCGACGGATCCAAACGATCCGACTCGGATTGTCCAAACAGGCAGCCAGCGAACGAACGGATTCGAGTTTGGGTTGAATGGCAAAATTACCGAAGCTTGGACAGTAAGCGGTGGCTACGCTTATCAGGATGCGTTCATTTCAAGGGCTACAATTTCGGCTCGACAAGATGCGCAAGTCGCGCTGGTCCCCCATCACACCTTTTCATTGTGGAACAACTACAGAGTCATCTCTCGACTCGCACTCGGCTTCGGCCTCATTCAACGATCCGACATGTTCGCGGCGATCGATAATGCGGTCGTCCTTCCCGGTTATTTGCGAGCGGATGCCGCACTCTTCTATTCAATCTCTGAACGGTGGCGCATTCAGGTGAACATGCAAAACATTTTCAATCGGAAGTATTACCTGACAGCCGATGGCAATAACAACATCTCACCTGGCGCGCCCGCTTCCGGACGCATAGCGTTAGTGGCGAGATTCTGATGAGGGAGCCAAAAATAAATCTGTTCCTGCGCGGTGCTCCTGCTCCTGTGTTAAACTCGCCCGCACTCGAATCATAAAACCGTTCAGAGGGATCACGTGCGGGCAGAAAAAAGAGCACACTTCCGTCAACTACTAATCGATCAATTGCGTCAGTACACCGAACAAATACGTTCGGACCAGGCTGCGGCGCTCGAACTCAACAACGAAGACGTTAAAGACAGTGTCGACCTCTCCGTTCTCGACCTAAATAAAGAGATTATGTTTCGGCTGGGCGAGCGCGACTCGAAACTAGTCGCCGACATCGATCAGGCCTTGCTACGAATTGAGGAAGGTAGTTACGGAATCTGTGCGCACTGCGGAAAGCCGATCGATGAGCGCCGTCTCGAAGCGATTCCCACCGCGCGCTACGATGCCGCGTGCCAGACAGCAATCGAGAACGCAAACGGCGAAGACGATAATCCGACGTTGTAAAATCGTGAATCGTAAATCGAGGACCGGTTCAAAGCATTCAAGCTGCGCGTATCTTCTGCGTTCTCCGCGCTGCGGTTTCCCTAAACTTACAACTACGCTCATCAAAATCGAAACCAGACCTCTTCTGTGTGTTGCGTGTAGAGTGGGTTGAGGTAGAACCGCAGAGACGCCGAGAAAGCAGAGGTTACGCGGAGGCTTGAATGATTTGAACCAGCACTCGATTCACGATTCACCATTCACGCCTTCGGATGTGCCTTGTCATAAACCTCGATCAACTTCTCCATCGACACATGTGTATAGACCTGCGTAGTCGATAGACGCGCGTGGCCGAGTAGTTCCTGGATGTCGCGCAGGTCTGCCCCACTGTCGAGCAGATGCGTGGCGAAGGAATGTCGTAATGCGTGTGGGCTAATGTTGTGGATACCGGCACAAAGACGAATGTACTTATCCACCATCCGTCCAACTGAGCGTGTGGTGATTCGTGTGCCCTGGTAATTAAGGAAGAGCGCTTCTTCGTCGCGCTTTGAAATGGGCGCGTTGAACAGAAAGTGTTCGCGAACCTTCAGGTAATTGCGCAACGCGTCGCCTGCCGGATCCCCGAAGGGAACCACTCGCTGTTTTCTGCGCTTTCCAGTCACCCGAATCAATTGACTACGAAAATCAATATCGCCGAGGTTCATCGTTGTCAGTTCCGCGACGCGTATTCCCGTCGCATACATCAGTTCGAGCATTGCACGATCGCGTTTGCCGAGGTCAGTGTCCGTATCCGGCGACTCGATAAACCTCACTGCCTCTTCGACCGAAAGATGATTTGGGAGTTTCTTTTCCTGTCGCGGCGTGGAGACGAGCTTCGCAGGGTTTAGTTCCAACATCCCTTCACGGACGAGAAACTGAAAGAACGTGCGTAGCGCAGCCAGCTTCCTCGCAATCGACGACTTTGACTTGTGCGCCGAGTGCAAAGTTGCAAGCCATTCGCGAATTGTCAGGTGGTCGATCTCTTCGATCGGTGGTGTCGTTCGTTTCTTTTTAGCGTCGTTACCGGAGAGATGCTGGAGAAACTGCTCAAGATCAATGCGGTAATTGCGAAGAGTATGCGCGCTTACGTTGCGTTCGTAACGCAGGTGTTCGAAGAATTGCTCGACAAGTTGCTCCATAGGAAAACAGGAAGCTGGAGCACTAGTCAGGAGCTGCAAAGCGGATCGTCGGTTGTGCTCCTGCGTGCTGCACCTGCGCCGGGTTTACTATTCCTCCGACCCAGTCGGCTTCGGCGCATAATAGCCCTTTCGCGAACGAACGCGAACGTCTTTTCGCGACTTAACTCCCAGATCGATCACGTGCAATCGTCCGTCGCGGTGTTCAGGAGCCGGGTAGTAACTCAACACATATTGATGCGCCAAGTCAGATGCTATCTCATTAAATGCCACGTCTAACTCTGCCACGGTTTTGGGAAGAAACACTGCGCCGCCTGTTTGATTACTCAGACGCTCCATTCTTCTCTCCGCCGTTAGCGCTCGGAGATTTGCCCCTTCGTACAATCCCGTCTGAACGGCGAACACCTCGCAATCATCGGCGAGCACATGTCTCAGAACGTCTTCAAAATCTGTCGCATTGCTTGTTGTTTCAATTCCGTCTGAGACAATCACGAGCACTCGACGACCCGGGTAAGGCCGCACGTAATTCGCCGCTCCCAAAATTGCATCGAACAACGAAGTGCCGCCGGCAGGTCGGCCGAACGTAGCAATTGTTTGCTCGAGCACTCCTACGTTCGCGGTCAGCGGTTGGGCCAGACGGCTGTCAGTTTCGATGGAATAGATTGCCGCTTCGTCAACCGGACGCAGCACCCGCCGGAAGAAACGCATAGCCGCCTGTTTTTCAAACTCTCGTTCAGCATCCAAACTGCCGCTGTTGTCGAAAAGCATCACTAAACGCACGGGCGTCTCAGTTCGCGTCAGATCGCTCAACGGTCGCGGTTGTCCATCAACACGTAACTCAAATTCCTCAAGTCGAAGGTTGGTAACTGAATCTCCTCGCGGATCGAGAACAGACACGGGAATCGGAACCAGCGTGGAACTTATTCGGACAACATCGTTCGGATCAACTTCGGTCGGCGCTTTTGGTGGCAGGTTTTTTTCGGAAGTACTGACTGTTCGCGGGCGTTCTGACTGTGGTTCGGCGACTGGGCCCGAGGATTTTGAGGGCGGTTTCTTGTTGGAAGATTCCTTCTGACGTCCCGACTGACCGTTCGCGACGTTGGGAGTCGCAACGATCGCCGCGGCCAGAATCGCAGACGCGACGAGAAGGCCAAATCGTGAACAGACCGTCACGAGGCGGAAACCTGTCCGACGTGCCGTCGGTGCTGATTCTCTTCTAACCACGCGTCCCATTCTCTTAAAGCAAATTCGATTTGTAACTCCCGGCGCTCACGTTTCTTACGCACTCTTCGCGTTTGAAGTTCGGCAAGCGGCGGCAGCAGAGCGAAAGTAATGTTGACCGGCCGAAAGTTCTTCGGATCCGCGTTGGCGACGTACCGCGCGAGCGATCCGATTGCTGAGTGCATTGGCGCCTCGATGAGGGGTTCATTTACAGCCAGTCGCGCACTATTCGTTCCGGCCAACCAACCCATCGCCACTGATTCGACGTAGCCTTCGACGCCGGTGATCTGACCCGCAAAGAACACGTTGCGCCGTTCCCGCATCTGCATTGTGGGAGACAAAACACGTGGCGAACAAATGTACGTATTTCGGTGAATCTGTCCGAACTGAAGGAATTCAACATTCTCAAGACCAGGAATCAACCGCAATACTCGCGCTTGTTCACCGTAACGTAGATGATTCTGGAAGCCCACCAGGCTGTATGCGTCGGCCATCAAATTTTCCTGACGTAGCTGAACGGCCGCATATGGCTCTCGTCCGGTCTTTGGATCGCGCAGCCCAACCGGCTTCATGGGACCGTATCGAAGGGTATCGACGCCGCGTCGTGCGAGCTCTTCGATTGGCAAACATGCTTCGAACCACCTGGTTTCTTCAAAACGCTGCAGGGGAACACTGTTGGCTTCAATCAACGCTTGGTAAAAGTTCTCATACTGTTCTGGATCCAACGGGCAGTTCAGATAATCATCACCACCTTTGTCGTAACGCGCAGCGCGAAAGGCGATGTTCTTATCGACAGAATCGGCAGAGACGATTGGAGCGATCGCATCGTAGAAGTAGAGCTGATCGCCGCCCGTGATCTTCATGATCTGTTCTGTTAATGCGTCTGACGACAGCGGTCCAGTGGCGATTATGCAGATATCCGCCTCGGGAATTTGAACTACTTCTTCACGAACCAACTCGATACGAGGCTCGGCTTCGATTCTGGCGGTAATCTCCTGGGCAAAGGCGTGACGATCAACCGCCAGTGCGGCTCCGGCGGGAACACGCGTGGCTGCAGCGACGTCCATGACTAGCGAACCGCCGCGTCGCAACTCTTCTTTCAAAAGGTACGAGGCAGTTCCCGGTTCATCCGACTTCAGTGAATTCGAACAGACGATTTCGGCGAGCTTATCTGAACGATGCGCTGGCGTTTGTCTCACCGGGCGCATTTCGTAAAGACGCACGTTTGTCCCGGCGCGCGCTACTTGCCACGCTGCTTCGACTCCAGCCAGTCCACCACCGATAACTGTGACGTCGCGCATATCTCAAGGAGTAGGAAGCAGCGACAGTAAGCAGGGGCAGGAAGTCGTAGTGTCATAATTACTGCTCTTCTTTCCTGCTCCCGCCTGCTGCTGGTCCGGTTTCTTTTCCTCAGTCTTCGGCGAATCCAACTTGTAGTCATTAACATCGCCGGAAAAGTGACGGTAGTCAGTCCATTCGATTGTCTTATTGAGATCGCCGCCACCGAATAAAAGAACCTTGACTGATAAATTCACCTGGGCGAAGCGTGGTAGCCATACTCCTTCGATCATTCGCGTCTGCTCCATCGCTAACGCTGCACCCGGACGTAACGAAACCAATAGCCCGCCAGCGATCTTGAATCCTTCCGCGAGTCGAGCTTCAAGTCGCATGACCTGCTTGTCGACAGGATCGATCCACACAACACCAACGAGCTTTGCGATCAAACTTTCCGATCGATTGCTGGGATGAAATCCGGGACGCGGTCTGAAGTCGAAGACAATCGCATCGCGACCATTAAACTGCTCGCGTCGCGGGGATACGAATTCACAAGCGCGGAGAAACTGCGATATGTCTGGATCGTCTTCTTCTTTGTTGGCAGCTTGTTTCTTCGCTTGCTCCGCCTTCTTTCGTTCTGCTTCGAGCCGGTCCTTTTCTCGTTCGCGTTCCGCCTTTTCGAGTTCTTCAATAACGCGCTTCTCTTCTTTCGCCGCACGTTCACGGGAAAGCTCCACACCGTTCTCGCTCACGAGTTTCAGAACCGCTTCGCGATTTGGAATCGGAAATACTTCGTAAACTTTGACCGTTTCTTTTTTGACAACACCTTTACTGTCAATTGTGCGGTCAGTTTCTTTCTGTCGGAACGCGTATTCTGATACTCGTTGTTCGAGCGCGTCCTGGTTTTTGCCAACTTCGCGCAGCAATGAGACGACATCAAGCGTTTCAGTTGCAGGCGGCGGATCAAAGATTGCGGCTGCAACGCCCGTGTCGTACGAAACGGACTGCAGGTGAAGCACTATTTCACCTTGATCCAAATTCATGCGAATCTTCTGAGGCTCAAGGATCCCCTTGTTTCGCTTGTAATCGTCGAAGAGGATACGGCTCTTACGAACGTCGTCAGTGACTTTTGTGATCAAGCCAGTCTTGACACTGAAGTAATACTTTAGACGCGCTCCACTACGCGTACTGAACTCGACGATGTAAGCAGGCTCAGACGCTACCTCGCCCAGAGAGACCACGCGTGCAAGGACATTGCTCTTTTTGATGTTTACTAAACGGGAGGCATTGAGGAGTCCGTGAAGTTTTGCGGCTGCCGCTTCAGCACCAGTTAAGGTTCGCAGCTGCCCATTGAGCCCGCGTTCCCACGCCGAGCCAGAATTTGTCGCGGAGATGATCTGACCGTTGCCAAACGTCATCTCCCAACGTTCGGAGCCTGGCGCCTTCGTGTGAAATTGCGCAGTGCCAAACTGCTGTTCATTTAGATAGATCGTGAAGTCGTACGTTGAATCGCGAATAGCGGCGGTCGCTTTCTTACCCCCAACCGCCTTCAGATAGTTGTCGATAACTTTTTCCGCTGAAGGCAGCTTCCGCGGAGGTGTCTGGCCCACGGCAGATTCGTAGCAGCACGCGAGACTGATCAAGAGCGCGATAGTCGCGAGCATCTGGGGGAAACGAATCCGGTTCATGAAAACTACTTCTTCTTTGTGCCTGACTTTTTAGCGGCTTTCTTCGTCGACCGTTTAGCCGCTTTCTTTGCTGGTCCGCGCTTTGATGCAGTCGAGCGCTTGGCGGGTTTGGTTTTCTTGCTCGATTTCTTCTCGCGACCTTTCTGAGATACCGATCGTTTCTTTGTCGCTGCCTTCTTCGTACTTCTCGCGCGCACCTTGGCCGCCTTCTTGGTCGCCGCTTTCTTGGTTGCCGCCTTCTTCGTTGCTGCTTTTTTTGTGGTCTTTGCTTCGGATTTCGCTACAACATCGGCAGCCAACTCCCCGAGCGCTCCGCCAGGTTCCGCTTCCGACTTTGCTTCCGGTGGCGTGCCGGGTATCAAGTTGTCGGCTTGATGTTGGTGCTGCTCGACGTATGCTTGCTGGTTCTGATTAAACTCAAATTGGTTCAACTCACCACCGCCAACTTTGTATCGGGCGATATTCAGATTCGGATTTTTCGGCATCTTCCCTCCTGTGTTCGTGCAATCTGATCTTGGATCTATTAACTCAACATTGTGACGCTGCTTGACACTCTAAAGTCGTGGTTCGTATAGTGCAAAGTCCCTTCACGAAAGCCGGCTTAGCTCAGTTGGTAGAGCGTCTGATTCGTAATTAGAAGGTCGCCGGTTCAATTCCGGCAGCCGGCTCCACGTAATCTAAACTCCTCTTATAATTGATGCAATTGTACCAACGCATCGACGTTCGTTGTTGATTATATAAGGCTAATCATTCGCACAAGTTTAAAGTACGCAGCGTGGAAAAACTGGTGACGTCAGATCGACAACTTGAACAATTCAGACGAGACGGGTTTCTCGTTTTGTCCGGATTTGTGAATGCGCACGATTGCGATTTGCTGCGGACGAGGGCGATGGAAATGGTTAATGCGTTCGACCCAGGTGAGCTGAGATCCATTTTTTCTACTCATGAACAAAGTCGGACAACCGATGACTACTTTCTGACCTCAGGCGATAAGATCCGTTTCTTCTTTGAAGAACGCGCTTTCAATTCGGATGGCACACTCAAACAGTCGAAAGAACAGTCGATCAATAAAATCGGTCATGCACTTCATGATTTGGATCCAGTATTCGACAAGTTCTCGCGCTCACCGAAACTTCGTTCGCTCGTTACAGATTTCGGACTGGAAGATCCACTGTTGCTGCAATCAATGTATATCTTCAAGCAACCGAACATCGGTGGTGAGGTGACGTGTCACCAGGACAGCACGTTCCTCTACACAGACCCGATGGACATTTTCGGATTCTGGTTCGCACTGGAAGATGCGACGGTCGAAAACGGATGCCTGTGGGCGCTCCCTGGAGGCCATCATCGGGGATTGAAGTCACGCTGGGTTCGATCAACTAACGATGGGATGCAGTTTGATATTTATGACGAAACGCCGTGGCCCGAACAGGAATTAATACCGTTAGAAGTCAGCAAAGGGACACTGATCGTGCTGCACGGCTTGCTGCCGCATCGAAGCCTTGAAAACAGATCGGACAAATCACGTCATGCTTATACGCTCCACGTGATTAGTGGTAAGGCAGACTATCCGAAGAATAATTGGCTGCAGCGATCGGCGGACATGCCATTGCGGGGATTTTCTTAGACAGGATTTACGAGATTCACAAGATGGGAAGAACGAAGGAGGCAGACATCCCAGCTCCTGCCTGGTGCCCTGCTCCTGATGCGTTACGTGATCTGCTTAGTTACTCGGTCGCAGAAGTCCACGGAAAATTCCCTGGACGCGGACCTCGTTGGCTGGAACTGTTAGAGGCTGGAGTTGCGAATTGGCGGGCTGCAGCTCGATATACATTCCCCGCCGGTAGAGTCGCTTCAAAGTCGCTTGATTGTCTTCGATCAAAAGTGCGACGACTATTTCACCGTCGCGCGCGTCCGTGCGATTCTCGATAAGAGCGATGTCGCCGTCGCAAATGTGCTCGTCGATCATTGAGTCGCCCTTCACTCGCAGCGCATAAACGCGATCCGGTTTCACACGACCGAGCAGGAAACGCGGGACGGGAATACGCTCTTCATACTCGACTACTTCCAACGGTGCACCCGCTGCGATCCGTCCAAGTAGTTTCACCTCGCACAAAGAGTCGCTGCTGTTATCTTCAACCTTTACGTTGAGACCAAACGATCCATCTTCATGTTGCCGTGCCAACAAGCCGCGCTTCTCGAGTGCTGTAATGTGTTTTGCGATCGTTGCGCGCGATTTCACACCGAAGTGTCTGGCGATCTGTGCGTATGAAGGTTGATGCCCGTGGCGTTCGAGAAAGCGAGTGATGAAATCAAGAATGTCTTTCTGTCTCTGGGTACGAGGGAGCATTGATTTCTTTTCGATCATTCAATCGCTTGTGAGAACCACAAGTCACTTGTCAGAAGGTGACACGGCATTCTAGGGCGCGCAAACAAAAGCGTCAAGGATTTGTTATGCGCGCCCGCGATGGAACTAACGATTAGAGTAACGAACCAATGTGCGTGGAAAGATTCTAACCGAGGCTGGCATATGGCCCACCGCTATCGGCTTACCCATCAGGATCTCTTTGGCCTTCAAACCGTAGATTGCTTCGTTCAGATCGTTGTCAGGGGTAATCACAGCTCCCTTTAGAGCAGCGCCGACAAACACACCTTTGCTTCTTGAGTAAGAAAGTATTCCGGCGTCGAGACGCGGATTAGTTGATGCTGCTGCTTCTCGTCCCACTGGACCAGCAGCGACACTGACTTCCCCACCAATCTCAAATTTGTCGTTCAGCAAGCCATTCACTCCACTCGGATTCATGACCAGCAACACGTAGTCAGTTTTCTGTGCGCCTATCTGTGGACCAAAGCTGCCGCCACTGAGATTGAAGAACGCCGGCGGTCCCCAGCCACCTTTGACGCGTTTGCTGATCACACCTTGTCCACCACGACCTCCGACAATAAATGCAGCCTTAACGACGTCTGGAAAAACCGCGATCGCTTCTGCTGTGTCAAGAAGCTCTCGCGGAATGGCTTTGTCTTTAACGTTCATGATTTCTGTAAACGCCTTCGAAGCTTCTCCAGCATGACGCGCAGCGTCGGACGTTCGCGGTTGTTTCTGAGCTAAAGGGGCTGAGATCGAGCAGAGCATAACGACTAAAACCGCAAAAACACTAAGTAATTTCATTAAATCCTCCGTTGGTGTTCGATGTTGCGCAGAGCACGTGCCATCGACCCACTGATGTAATCTTGAGCAAGTTTTCTCGTTTCTTTTTGCGTATCGTGCTTCGATTTAGTGCGAAAACTGTGTGAACCTGCGATTGATTCTTAGAGGCGACCCTCCGTGGTCGCCCGCATTTTCCCCGCGCTTAAATCACGTAGAACACAGTCAGTACCGAAACGCCGTAGCGTCGGGTCCGCTCGCGTCTTATTCGATGTGGTGGGAAAGGGAGACCCGACGCTACCGCGTTTCGGTACTGACTGTTGCCACTACGTATCCGTCTCTAAAGTCTTGCTGATCTCAATCTCAGAGCATTAGCAATCACCGATACGGAACTAAAACTCATCGCAGCCGCTGCAATCATTGGACTCAGCAAAACACCAAACAACGGATACAGAACGCCCGCAGCGATCGGCACACCTAGCGAGTTGTAAACGAATGCGAAGAAGAGATTCTGTTTGATGTTGTTCATTGTGAGTCGACTCAACACCCTCGCCCGCACGATGCCTTTCAAATCACCTTTCACGAGCGTCACGTCCGCACTCTTCATCGCCACGTCTGTTCCCGTCCCCATCGCAATGCCCACATCTGCCAGCGCCAAAGCAGGAGCGTCGTTAATGCCGTCTCCCGCCATCGCAACGACATCTCTCTTTGACTGCAACTGTTTCACCGCCTCCACTTTCTGATCCGGCAGCACCTCGGCAATCACTTCGTCGATACCTAGCTTTCGAGCGACTGTTTCGGCCGTGGTTCGGTTGTCGCCCGTCACCATTACGATGCGGATACCTTCGCGATGAAGTTCTGCGATCGCTTCAGGGGCCGACGCCTTAATCGGATCCGCAACTCCTATCAACCCGACGACCTCGTCGCTAATAGCGACAAACATCACGGTCTGTCCATCCTTCGTCAATTCGTTCGCGCCTGCTTCAAATCTCGATAGATCCAATTGCAGGTCATCAATCAAACGCCGGTTACCGAGCGCGACGCGCTTCTGCTCAACTTCGCCAATGACTCCTTTGCCCGTAATCGATTTAAACGATGTGGCGTGTCCCAACTGTATGCCGCGCTCATTTGCAGCGCTGACGATCGCGCTTGCAAGCGGATGCTCGCTACCGACTTCAATGGTCGCCGCAAATCGCAACAGAGTGTCTTCATCGATCACCGAGTTCGTCACGAGAGCCACGACCTTTGGTTTACCTTCCGTCAGCGTTCCCGTTTTGTCGACGATAATCGTGTTCACCTTGCGAAGGATCTCTATCGCCTCCGCATTTCTAAACAGGACGCCAGTCGTCGCGCCTTTGCCGGTCGCGACCATGACGGACATCGGGGTCGCTAAACCCAGAGCACACGGACATGCAATGATCAAAACCGCGAC
>JBKPMX010000114.1:0-30211 GCA_046765655.1 Acidobacteriota bacterium | reverse complement strand
GCTTTATGCTGAACGCCTGCTTCGCAGGCTCAGCGACTTCTTGTGCAAAGCAATACAGATTAGAAACCATAAGGGATGTTGAGTGATTAATTACTCAACATCCCTTATTAACTTTTTAGCTGTGTAATCGGTGGATCTGCTTTTATCCCCGAGCTCGGGCGCGAGTAGCTGCCTGCGCCAACTCGCGTGCTTTAGGCATTGCTGCTACCGCTCGCTCGATCTGCGGATCGCCATCGTTGAAGACCTGCGTCGCCACTCGATAACCATAAGCCGCTGAAAGAATGTTGTATCGCAATTGTCTTTCAGCAAAAGTTCGCGATTTGTCGAGCTGCTCAGAAGTCGTGTGGAATTCCTGCTTGGCCGCCGCGAACTTCTTCAGTTGATTGAACAACGCGTCGGTGACTGGGTAGTCGTCGTTAGCCAAATCGTGATCAAACTCAATCCCGCGCTGGACTTTGTACGACTCAAATCCTGTGACTCTTCCCGTCACCAATTCGAGTGAGAAAGCAAAAATCACGTCGCGCACATGACGTTCAGCAGCGGAAATAGTTCCCGGTTTCACAGTTTCATCGGGAGAGATGCCACCGCCTCCGTATACGGCACGGCCCGTGTCTGTGTGACTCTCTGGTCCGTTTTGCGGAGCGGCCTGTGTTTTCTCGCCTGCCAATCCACCCGGCAAGTAGTAGCTGTAAGATCCGTTTGAGTAGTCTCGCTGAATCAAACGTCCTGATGGAGTGAAGTAGTGCGCGATCGTTAGTAGCAGCGCGGAATCGTAATCAAGTTGAAAAGGAAACTGTACCAGTCCTTTTCCGAAAGTTGTTTCGCCGATAATCAATGCGCGGTCGTGATCCTGAAGCGCCCCGGCAACGATTTCGGCAGCTGAAGCGGTTTCGCCATTCACTAGAACGACCAGCGGCACATTATCTGGCGAATCGTTAATCGCTTTATATTCCTGCGAACTATCTCTGAACCGGCCCTTCTGCGACACGATCATCTGTCCACGTTGTAGAAATGTATTTGCCACTCTGACAGCCTGGATCAATAACCCGCCGCGATTGCCGCGCAGATCCAGAACCAACATGTTCATTCCCTTGCCGTGGAGAAACTTCAAAGCATCATCAAACTCATCGGCTGTTGTTTGATTGAAACCTCCGGTCATTGCGACGTAACCAACGCCGGGCTGCAGCATATAGGCCTGGGCGATCGAAGGTAACGAAACAGCGTCGCGAACGATGTTTACGGTTTCGGTCTGGTTATTACCCGGATGAACGACTGTCACCTTCACGGTTGTGCCTCGCGGTCCCAGTAAGAACTTGCGAACTTCCGGATAAGTCTTGCCTTTCATCGACTGGCCATCAACCGCAGCGATTCGATCGCCAAAACGTAGGCCGGCACGGGCCGCAGGCGAATCGTTGAATGTGGCGCGGATGAAAGTGTTTACGTCTTTGCCTTCACGAAGGTCTTCGATCGTCGCGCCAATTCCGAAATACTCGGAACGCTGCTCAGTCCGGAACGAGGCGTACTCGATCGGATCCAAATAGGTTGAGTGGGGATCAAGCACGCTGAGCATGCCGCTGATCGACGACTTAAAGATCGAGTTGTAATCCAACTTCTTGCCGTCAATGTGATTTGCTTGAATTACCGACAGGGCTTCGCTGAGATCGCTTCGGATAGCCGGTCCCGTAGCTGTGGCCTTGGCTCCGGCCGAACCTGTAACCGCGGAACGGTCTGGGGCAGGGCCGCGACGAGCCGACCGGCTTTGTTGAGCAATAATAAGTGCGGGCAATGAAAGAGCGACGGTGAGGAATAAAATACCCGGGATAAAAAATCTGTTTCTCACGAGGCCTCCTAAAACTGTCTGGCTGCTAAGCCCGCTTGTTGAACGCCATTTCCGACTGCCGGGTTCCGGGGCGAAACGGGGAGGTCAGGATAACATGAAGCAGTGGGGGTTTTGAACCGCTGTTTGGCGGGCAGGAACCCACCCCGAATTGTCAGTTGGCGCGAATCTTACAGAATCTGTAGATGCTGTTGACCCATTATTGGTCGCCCAACTCCCGGAAAATTTCACAAGGTTCTATAGCGCAACTGGCAAACGGTGATTACGTGGCGCCCTGGGTCGACGAGCGCTCTCCCCACTGACATTTAAACCACGCTACTTTCTTGAGCCTGCATCACTTCGTGTATTATTGCCGCTGGTTTCAACAGAACAATTCGACGGAGGATGGTGAATGCCGACCACATTGAGCCGGGAGAGTCTCTTTTCGTATGCAAAAGACCACCAGGAGGAATACGAAGACCTTCTTCGTCGCTTTGTTGAGACACCCACTGTTTCAGTCGATCCAAATCATCTGCCCGACATAAAAAAGGGCCTTGATCTCACCGTCGCCACAATCGAAAAATTTGGAGGCAAAGCTGACGTCTACAGTGCCGGCAAAGGAAATCCGCTTGTCCACGCTGTGTTCGGGAACGACAAAAACCTGCCAACGGTCACGGTTTACAACCACATGGATGTCCAACCGGCTTCTAAAGAAACCGAGCCGTGGGACACTGAGCCTTTTGTTTTCACAAAAAAGGGAGACACCTACTACGGACGTGGCACGACTGACGACAAGGGACCCGCGCTTGCCGCTCTGTTCGGCGCACGCGCGGCAATTGAAGCTGGCGTGCCGTTGAATATCCGTTTCCTCTGGGAATTTGAAGAGGAGATTGGCTCGCCAAACTTTGAACAGATCATTTCGAAAGCAGCTAATGAGCTGCGGACTAACTCAGTGGTCGTCTCTGACACTGTTTGGGTTTCGCGCAATCGGCCAGCGAGCTCTGCCGGTTTGCGCGGATTGCTTGGTTTCATTCTGACGTTAGAAACGGGAACTGTTGATACCCACTCCGGCGAAACGGGCGGTGCATCACGTAATCCAATCGCAGAGTTGATTCAGTTAATCAGTGAGATTTACGACCCGCGTACCGGGAAGATCAAAATCAAAGGTTTCTATGACGATGTAATTCCTCCAACAAAGAAGGAACTTAATGATTGGGCGAAGTCAGGCTTCACTACGAGTGGATTCAAGAAAGCCCACCACTTGAAAAAGATGCGGACCGAAGATCCCCTGGAGATCATGAAGCGCATCTGGGGAATGCCGACAATGGAAATCCACGGCATAGTCGGCGGCTACCAGGGTCCGGGCGTGAAATCGATTGTTCCACCCAGAGCGGAGTTGAAAGCGTCGTGCCGGTTGGTACCAGTCCAGGATCCAAGGAAGATTAAGAAGCTGTTGATGAACGCAATCAAAGAAAAGAATCCCGACGTGAAGATTCAATTCGAGTCAGCAGCGCCGGCGTTTCGCACAGTGCTGGAAGGACCCTTGCCGATAGCTTTGAAGAACGCAGTTAAGTTTGCGTTTGGACGCGATGCGGTGTTCGTGCGAGATGGAGGAACGATCGGCGCGATGACTAGTATTGAAAAGGTATTGAAATGTCCGGTGTTGTTCCTGGGTCTGTCACTTCCGGAGCATGGCTACCATGCACCGAATGAGAACTTTGATTGGCAACAAGCTTCAGGCGGGATGGTTGCGTTTGCTAAGTACTTTGAAGAAATCGCAAATCTTGGTCGAAGTTAGTCATTGGAAATTTGAGATTGGACATTTGAGATTTGATATTTGGGATTTTGAGAATTGAGAACTCGACACCACCGACTTCATGTCGGTGGTGTTTCAACTTCAACCTAGAATCCATTGCAAGAGTTTTTCGCGCGCTTAAGCGCGCAACGAGTGAAGACAACACATATTGTAGGTCGAAACTGAAAAACCACCACATGAAGTCGGTGGTTTCTAATTTCTCAAATCTAAAAATATAAAATGTCCAATCTCAAATCTCCAATGGTTTAAATCACCGCGGCCATGCGCTCTTCATTCAAGGCAACAAACCCAAGCTTCTCATAAAACCGTTTCGCTTCTGGATTGTCTTTGTGTACCGCGACGTCGATTCGAGTTACAGACTCCTTTCGCAACTGCTCCTTCAACTGCTCAAGAAGATAGGTTCCGACGCCCTTCCCGCGTCGATCTTGCTTCACTGAAACATCATCGAGTTTTACTACCACCGAACCCATCGACGTTGAGATCGCATAACACACGACGCAGATCCCAGCCGCACCTTGTTCGTCAAAAGCCATCCAGACAAACCCAAGCTCTGGTCTTTCGAGGAAGAGATCGAGTGCGTCGTTCAAGCCTCGGACACCTATATCTCCATAGGCCTTACTACTGTCAAGGTAATGTTCGTCTTTGCTAAGAAAAGTCGTGAGCATTTCAAATGCATCGCGAACGTCGGCAGCTCTCATTTTGCGGCAGGTGATCATGCGAGTAATGCTACAACAAACAGGGATGAAGGATGAAGGATGAGGGATGAAAGCCGGTGGCGAGGGGTAATCTCTTTTCATCCCTCATCCTTTATTCGTTCCTTAGTTCCAGTGTTATAATCCGGCTTCCATTCCACGGATTTTCCATCCCACGCTAAGCAGGTCAGGAGCCATGAAAAAGATCACATCTCTCTTCGGAACCATTCTGGTTCTTATCGCATCGGTGTCGGCGTTCGGCCGCGAGGCGCGGCTTGTTCGTTACCCGCATTACCACAATGGCCGCATAGTCTTCACCTACCTGGGAGACTTATGGACGGCCGACGAAAACGGTCAAAACATTCAGCGTTTGACCGTCAATCGCGCTCGCGATGTTTACGGTCGCTTCTCGCCAGACGGGAAATGGATCGCCTTCTCGAGCGACCGCAACGGGAACCTCGACGTCTTCATCGTCCCAGCCAACGGCGGCACAGCTAAACAAATAACTTCGCATTCGGCCGACGACACAGTGCTTGGCTGGTCATCCGACTCGAAGTCAGTGCTATTCAGCAGCAACCGTGGCGAGGATTTCATGCCGCAGCTTTATCTCGTCAGCATCGACGGCGGTATGCCATGGAAGGCGGGAACTGACATGGGCGTTCAGGCTTCCTATTCGCCAGATGGAAAACGTCTCGCCTATAACCAGAAGGCACAAACTTACTGGCGCAAGTACTACCGCGGTGCTTATCAAAGCGACATCATGATCATGGATGTAGCAGCCAAGAAGTTTTCGCAGATCACCGACTTCGATGGACTCGACTCATGGCCGATGTGGGGCAACGATGGTTTCATCTACTTCGTCAGCGATCGCGACGGCGGTGGTCTAACAAACATCTGGCGCGTGTCAGACAACGGTGGCAAAGCGAGCGAGGTGACGCAGTTCAAGAGCGGCGACGTTCGCTGGCCGGCGATCAGCGCTGACGGTCGAGTCATTATGTTTGAGCACGACTTCGGGATCTGGAAACTCGACGTCAACAGCAAACGCGCTTCGCAAATCACATTGAACATTGACGCTGAGACCCAGGACAACCTGTCAGAGATGCAGTCGTTCAGTTCTCAAGCCGACGATTTCGATCTGGCTCCCTCATCGCGACGAATTGTTTTCTCGATTCACGGCGAAGTCTTTACCGCGCCCGTTGACGAAGGTGACATTAAACAGATTACCGATGGACCGGCGCGCGAACGCAACGTTAGTTATTCGCCAGACGGAAAATGGCTTTCTTATATCTCTGATCAGAGCGGACGCGAGGAACTCTACGTCGTGGCCGTTGATGGTTCAGCACCCGCGCAGCAACTTACTGACATAGACGCATTGAAGTTCGGCTACAACTGGTCGCCGGATTCGAAAGACATTGCGTTCACCGCGTCTGACGATAAGCTACGCAAACTCACAGTTGCAACTAAACAAATCGCGATTCTCGACACATCGCGATATGGCGCTATCGGAACGCCCGTGTGGTCGCCTGACAGCAAGTGGATTGCTTACTCGAAGTCAGACATCTCTCGCACCTCTGATATCTACGTAATGGCGGCTTCCGGTGATGACAAAGAGGCGCACAAAGTGACGTTCGACTCCAACAGTGAAGCAAATCCGCAGTTCGGACCAGACGGCCGCAAGCTGTTCTTCCAACGCATTGAGAACACAGGTGGAGCAACTCCAAACTCAGTGCAACTCTATTCCGTTTGGCTTGAGAAACTCGATCGGGATCCAGACGACGCCGAAGAACGCGAAGCGGAACCGCCTGCTGGAGGCGCTCCCGGTGCTGGTGGCGAAGCCGGAGAAGGTGGCGCACCGCCGGTGCGCAGACCACCGGCCAATCGTCCACCACATGAGACCAAGATGGATTGGACCGGCATGCGACATCGCACGCGTCAGATCACACGCATGCCGTTCCCGGTTTCGTCCTACATCGTGAATACCGACAGTCGCACGATTGTTTTCGTCACGAGTGAACCGGCTGGTCAAAACAACCTGACAGTGCTCTACACAATCCAGGATGACGGCCGTCGTCTAACACGTCTCACATCCGGACTTCCACCAACCGACGACGGTGAAGGACCAGGCGGAGGCGGCGGTTTCGGTGGCGGCATTTCAAGTCTCGCCGTCTCACGCGATGGTCGCACACTCTTCTTCCGTGAACGCGATGGCATCTACTCCATCGGACTCGGTGGCGGAGGAGCAGCCGCAGGCGCGGCTGGAGGGGCGAGGCCGGAAGGCGCAGCTGGAGCGGGTGCTGCAGGTGGCCGACGCAGGATCAATTTCAACGTTCGCGTCCGCGTCGATCGTCCAGCTGAATGGGCGGAGATGTTCGATGATGGTTGGCGAACAATGAAATACCGCTTCTACGATCCGCAGATGCACGGCATGAACTGGGATGCGGCGCGAGCGAAGTATCGTCCACTGGTTGATTACGTCGGCGATCGCCAGGAACTGCTGAACATCATCAACGAGATGATCGGTGAACTCAATGCTTCGCACACTGGAGCAGCCCCTCCGCCGAGAGGTTTCGGCGGTGGTGGTGTTTCGACGGGCCATCTCGGTGTGGATTTAGAACCTGACTCGGCTGCTGGCCGTTATAAAGTGACTTACATCTACGAAGATGGGCCCGCCGATAAAGACTGGGTGAAAGTGAAAGTCGGTGATTACCTGCTCGCGATCAACGGCAAGCCCGTGAAAGCGGGCGATGATTACTGGGAGCTTCTGAACAACCGCCTAAATCGCAAGGTAACGGTTACCTTCAACAGCACACCTACTGAACAAGGTGCATGGAACACGCGCATCGAAGCGATCTCGGCTGGTGCATATAGTCAACTTCGTTACGACCGCTGGGTGAAAGAGCGCCGCAAGAAAGTTGACGAGCTTTCCGGTGGACGCATCGGCTACCTGCATATTCAGGCAATGAATCCACCATCGCTCCGGAAATTTGAAAAAGAGATTCGCGAGTTTCGCAACAAGGAAGCTCTCGTGATCGATCAACGTTGGAACGGCGGTGGAAATATCGAGCAGGAGTTGCTGGCGATCCTCGTGCAACGCCAGTATCAAATATGGCAGCCTCGAGGGACTGAAGCTACCGGTCGTCCATTCGCCGGGTTCTTTGGACCAAAGGTGGTGTTGCAGAACTGGCGCTCAGCTTCTAATGCGGAGATGTTCCCAGCGGGATTCCGTGCGTTGGGCCTGGGCAAGGTGATCGGCACACCAACGATGGGCGCCGTGATCGGAACCGGCAGTTATAGTCTGATTGACGGTTCTACTGTTCGAACGCCAGGAGTCGGCGTGTTCCTCGCCGATCCAAAACACACGAACATGGAGAACTACGGTGTGCAGCCTGACATTATGGTTGAGAACCGCCCGGAAGATACGTTGGCAGGTCGTGATCGCCAACTCGAAGCGGCTGTGGACGAGTTAATGAAGCAGCTGAATGGTACGCGCCGGAACAATGCCACCGAGGGTCAACAGAAGTAAGACTTTCTGTTAGATATAAAACCTGAATGGCGGGGCTTCACGGCCCCGCTTTTTTTGACCTGATGTTCATGGGATCCAACTTGCCTGAACCTTGGAACGTGCCAAACAATCAGCACTCGAGTTCACAGAAATAACTCAAGCTTCGAACTATTTCATTGAGGTTGAGTATTGAACTTTGGACGCAGCACTCCGCAATGGAACTTGAGTTCAAGCCGACACTGCCGGAATTGGGGATGCTGCCTCAGTAGGTTCGGGCCTCCTGCGCGTGCCAAGCCATCTTCGGATTGAATCGATCATGATTATGATCGCCGCCAACATGATCACCACAGTCAAACCCGTATTCACATAACCCTGCACCGACGTGTCTGCCTTCTGCGCGAGCGGCCAGAAAATATCTGTGATCGATTTCCAACCTGCAACGAGAGTCGTGCTGCCAACAAAGGTGAGCGGCACCACGGTCACCCACGCATAACGCGCTTTGCCCGAGTTGACGATGATCGTTGTGGCAACACACAGGGCAACAGCGGCGAGCAATTGATTGGCGATGCCAAACATCGGCCATATCGTCGAGATCGAACCTGACCAGATAAAAGCTCCCCACGCAGAGACGACCAGGAAAGAAGTGACGATCGACCCGGGAATCCAATTGGGTTCTTCAAGTTTTCGATAGAACCTTCCGCCAAATTCGCCGACAAGAAAACGGGCTACCCGCGTGCCGGTATCAATCGTCGTCAAGATAAACAACGCTTCAAACATGATCGCGAAGTGATACCAGTACTTCATCAAACCGCTCAGACCCGGGATACCCGCAAAGATCTTCGCGATACCGAGAGCGAGCGTGACGGCTCCGCCCGTGCGACCTCGTAAATCTTTTTCACCTGACTCTTGTTCGAGCCTATCGATTTCCTGCGGTTGTAGATTGAAGTCGCTGCTGCTGTGCGTTTCGACCATGTGGGAGTAAGCAGCTTTTTGCGCATCGGTGCGTTGCGCAGTGTTGATAGCAAAATAATCGCCGGGGAAAAGAGACGTCGCAGCAATTAACGCCACCACTCCGACGATTCCTTCCATCAACATACTGCCGTAACCGATCATGCGCGTGTCCGTTTCCTTAGCGATCATTTTCGGCGTGGTGCCGGAAGAGATGAGCGCATGGAAACCCGAAATCGCGCCGCACGCGATTGTGATAAAGACGAACGGATAGAGCTTGCCGGGAATGACTGGACCACCGCCAGCAGTAAATGGAGTGAACGCCGGCATGTTCAAATGTGGAGCGACAACAATTACGCCGATAATTAGAAACGCGATCGTTCCGATCTTTAAATAAGATGACAAATAATCGCGCGGACAAAGCAGCATCCAGACCGGAAGCACCGACGCGATGAAACCGTACGCAGCCATAACGATGATCAGTGTGTTGCGCGACAGCGTAAACGCCGGACCAATTGAGGAATTTGCGATCCTTCCGCCAAGCCAAACCGCAAACAACAATCCGACGATGCCGATAATGCTCGCCTCTGCGATCTTTCCTTTGCGGAAGCGATACATGTAGAGCCCCATCAAGAGCGCCAGCGGAATCGTGAACCCGACAGTGAATGTTCCCCAGGGCGATTCGGCCAACGCGTTTACCACTACAAGGCCCAATCCAGCGAGCGCAATGACAACGATAAACAAAATCGCGACTCCCGCAACGAAACCAGAGAGCGGACTGATTTCCGTCCGTGCCATTTCGGCCAGCGACTTTCCTTTGCGGCGAACGCTGCCTGCGAGAATCATGAAGTCGTGAACAGCGCCTCCAAGACAAACGCCGATTACGAGCCACAACAATCCAGGTAAGAATCCAAATTGTGCGGCGAGCACCGGACCGATTAGTGGTCCCGCACCGGAGATCGCCGCAAAGTGATGTCCGAACAACACCCACTTGTTAGTGGGGTAATAGTTGTGCCCGTCGTACATCGTCTGCGACGGCACTGGACGCGAGTCGTCAAGCGCAAGGACTTTCGCGGCGATGAAAGCGGAGTAATAGCGATACGAGATCGCGATCACACAAAGCACTCCGATAATGATTGGTAGTGCACTCATTTACTTCATTTGTCTCTCTCGGCCGGCGCCGAGAATAAAGGCGACTACGCCAAGTATAAGACCCACGGCAATGCTCCCGAGCGCAATAACAGTCCTGGCATTACCGCTTTGAAACTGATTAGACAACTCGCTTATTGTGGCCTTATGCGGTACCGCGAGAATACCTATCGCCAACAAGAGTGAGCCAAGGCCAGCAAGCATCAACCACCATGGCGTCGTTCTGGCTCGATCGACTTTTCTTCCCAACTCGCTTTTAGCATAGCCATATGAAAGATAGACCGCCAAACCGATTAATAGCCATGCGACAAACCTCCACCATGACGTTGGTGGTAGGTAATAGATTAGGAAGAGGCAAGAAATCGCGCCAGCCATTGGCAGCGGCCAGGCACCGAAAGGCACCTTAAACGGGCGCGCTCTCATTGGCTCTTTGTAGCGGAGAATAATGATCCCAATACACACCAGAACAAAAGCAAACAGAGTTCCGATGTTGGTGAGATCAACCATCTCGTCGATGCTCATGACTGCCGAAAAACCGCCGACGATCACGCCAGTCAGAATCGTCGTAACGTGAGGCGTCTTGAACTTCGGGTGAACTTTCGCGAAGACCGGCGGTAACAAACCGTCGCGTGCCATCGAAAAGAAGATTCGCGGTTGACCAAGCTGAAACACCAGCAGCACGGCCGTGTGTGCAACCACTGAGCCGAAGGCGACGATTCCGGTAGCCCAGTTTGCATTGGGAGCTACGTGTTCAATTGCCATCGTTAGCGGTTCAGCCTGCTCGGTCGAAAGCCGTCGAACTAAATCAGGGTAAGGAATTAGTCCGGTGAACACTGCCGCTACTACTACGTAGAAGATCGTGCAGATTATGAGTGATGCGATGATCCCAATAGGCAGATCTCGAGCTGGATTCTTTGTTTCTTCTGCGACTGTCGATACAGCGTCGAAACCGATGTAGGCAAAAAAGACGACCGCCGCTCCTGCAAGCGTTCCTCCCCAACCAGTCGGTTGAAATGGATGCCAGTTCTTCGTCATCCCCGCCGGTGACACGAAGTAGAGCGCCACCACAATAAAGAAAAGCAACACCATGATCTTAATGATCACCATCACGGCGTTGAACTGTGCCGACTCCTTGATGCCCCACACCAAAACGATAGTGATCAATGCGACGATGCCGAAGGCAAGAAGATTAAAGACTATTGGCACCCCTAGAATGTGGGGCGCACTTTCAATTAAGCCCGGGATCTTTCGTGCGGTGCGGAAGTCCGTCGCCAGCCATGCTGGGATGTTGATACCTATGCTCTCTAGAAGTGATCGAAAGTAGTTGGCCCAGCTAATAGCAACGGCAACATTTCCGATCGCGTATTCGAGAATCAAATCCCAACCGATGATCCAGGCGATCAATTCACCGAGCGTTGCGTAAGAGTATGTATAGGCCGAACCGGAGATCGGCACCATCGCCGCCATCTCGGCATAACACAGCGCGGTGAAGGCACACACAATCGCTGTTATGCAAAACGAGAGCATCAACGAAGGTCCGGCACCAGGACGCGAGGCATCTCCCGCCGCAGCAGTGCCTACCGTTGCAAAAATGCCGGCGCCAATAATTGCGCCAATGCCCAACAACGTAACGTTGAATGCACCGAGCGTTCGTTTCAAAGAGTGTGTCTCGTCGCCTAACGCCGCCAGGATATCGTCGAGGTTTTTTGTACGAAAGATTCCGCGAAGCAATGTCTTGCCTCCGAAGTTGGATTTAAATAACGCTTACTTGCTCGTTGCTGGAAGGAAATGCCAGCGGAGTTTGGCATGGAAGGGAGTAAGACGTAAAGAGTAATCGCCGGAGTTTTTGATCTTTGTTCTTTGACCTTTGTACTTTGTGTTTCGACCTCAATGCTGTCCTAATCTGAAGTTTCATTACAATGGATTCTCTGCGTAACCTCTAGGTCCACGGCGTCTCTGCGGTTATCGTTCAACTTACAACTACGCTCACCGAAAATCGAAAGCAGACCTGTTCCGTTTAAGTTGCGCGTAAGGAAGGTTGAAGCATCACCCAGAGACGCCGAGGACGCAGAGGTTACGCAGAGAATGGTTGTCACCGCGAGATCAAGTGTATTGGACACCTTTGACCTGATTTCCTTGCAAGGCTCTGGGAATCGAAGTACAAAACACAAAGTATAAAGCACTAAGCACAAGCCGACATGTTTCCCTTCCGTAACATCCTTTTTCCGACAGACTTCAGCACGCATTCCAGATGTGCGTTGAAATATGCCGCCGCATTCGCGCGCAACGGAAACGGACGCGTCGTCATTCTCAATGCGCAAGATACTGCCCTCCCGCCTAATCTGTTGACCATTGCAGATCACGAACTCAGCAAGCACGACAATCAATCCTTATTACAAATCAAACTGCGTGCAAGAGAGCTGCTGAAGGATACGTTGCTCGATGGACTAGATGTTGAACCTGTAGTTGTCGAAGGCGAGCCTGCAGCGACGATTGCGCAGACAGCAGTCGATTACGGAATCGACCTCATCACTGTTGTCACGCGTGGTCGCAAACGGTTCTCGCGTGCGTTCGGTGGATCAATGGCGGAAGACATCATTGCTGAGGCTCCGTGTCCTGTCCTGGCGACAAAATCACTTGAGCGCGATTTCGTGGAGCCGAGCGGCACCGAACCGCAACTTAATCTCAAACGCATCGTACTCGCGACAAACTTTCGGCCTTCATCAGTCGCTGCCACACAGATCGCAACTCAGATCTCAAACCGAATGGGCGCAGAGTTACACGCGGTTTACGTAATTGGTGATTATTTTGAACAGATATCAGCGATGTTTCCCGAAGGCGGGCTTGCCGCGTTAACGAGATTGAGAAGTTACGTCGGTGAACGTATGTCGCATCTGGCAGACGGTGCCGGGCGGCGCGCAGCTAGTCACATTGCGGAAGGTCGGCCGTATGAGGAGGTCGTTAAGCTCGCGACGCGCATCGAGGCCGATCTCATCGTGATCGGCACTGCCGCGCATAATTCTTTGTTTGGTGGCTCGGCTGTGTTGGGGTCCGAAGTTGAGAGAGTGATTCGAAACGCACCGTGTCCGGTTCTATGCGTGCCAGCGGCAAAGGTCGTTACGCCGTTGCCGGCTCTCGTTACACAGCCTGTGACTTGAGGCTGTACGGGTTCGATCGACTTGTCAAAACTCGATCTCTTGCTTCGGGTTTTCGTGTTGGTTCGACACGAACGAAAGCTTAATAACAAAGTCTCGGGATGGTGGAAAATTTTCGAAATTTCTCAACAGCTACTGTGGAGTAGTCGCCGGTACTGTGATTCCTGTGATGACTTCTTTCTTCTCGCGCTTCCATTCTTCAAAACCACCGAGTAAAGCTGCTGCGTTTGTAATCCCATTTTGCTTGAGTATGCCCACCGCACCGGCGGACGTATGTTCGTTCGGTCAAGAACAGTAAGTAACTATTTTCTTGTCCTTCGGAAATTCCTTGAGGCGAGTTTGCACCTCGTTCATCGGAATCAGTTTTGCGCCTTTGATGTGGCCCTGATCGAAGGCAGCCTGGTTGCGGGTATCGACAACAAAGACCTCATTCTTGTTCAGCAGCTCTTCAAAATCCTTAATAGTTATGCGGGGAATGCCATCGGCGTATGCGGTGTCGATCTGACCTTCGCCTTGTGACGATGCGGCCACCGCCTGCTTTTTCGATTCCGCCGAATTACAGGCGCCCACCACCGCAAGGGCGGCGAGCAAAAGAAGTAAGAAAGAAAAGGACTTAAGATTCATCAGCGACCTCCAAAAGTCGGAACATGATATAGTTTTGCGCCACCAAACACCAAACATTGCCGATTGCCGATTGCCGATTGCTAGCTGCGACAGTCGCCTTCTATTAATCGGCAATCGGCATTCGGCAATGTTCTTCTTATGATCGAAGAAGCTTCAATCAAGTGGGCGAAGGTTATTGACCACACGCGCTGCATTGGCTGCCACGCATGCACGACCGCCTGCAAATCGGAGAACCTTGTTCCCCTGTCTGTAACGCGCACGTATGTCAAACACGTCGATGTCGGCGTGTTTCCGCACGTGCGGCGCGCGCATCAGGTCACTCGCTGTAACCAATGTGCTCATGCTCCCTGTGTTGTAGCTTGTCCTACCACAGCAATGTTCAAACGCCCGGATGGCATTGTCGATTTCGACAAGTCGATCTGCATCGGTTGCAAGGCGTGCATGGCCGCATGTCCTTACGACGCGATTTTTATCAATCCCGAAGATCACTCCGCCGAGAAGTGCAACTTCTGCGCGCACCGGATCGACATGAACCTTGAGCCCGCGTGCGTCGTTGTGTGTCCAACACAAGCAATACTCATTGGGGATATGAACGACGAACAATCTTATGTTGCGCAGATTGTGAATCGCGAACCGGTTGCGGTGCGCCGGCCTGAAAAAGAGACACTGCCGAAGCTTTTCTACAAAGGCGCGCACCAGGCTACGCTTGATCCACTCGCCGCACGAAGGCCCGACGGTGGATTGTTCATGTGGAGCGAACAGTTTGATTCACCGGATCATGTTGTTTCGGGAAATCCGAATTTCAACAACTCATCAGCTGCCGCACTTCTTTCGTATGACGTTGCGCATTCAATTCCGTGGGATTGGCGCGTCAGTTTGTACACCTGGACCAAGGGAATTGCTTCGGGTGTATACCTCGTTGCAGCGTTACTGTTGCTGTTGGGTTACATGAGTCCGACTGATCCAATCTGGTTGTGGGCTACGCCGGTGATCTCCGGGGCGTTTCTAGCTATTACCGGTGGACTGTTGCTCTGGGACCTCGAACATCCGGAGCGATTTCATCTGATCTTCACGCGTCCGCAGTGGCGGAGTTGGCTCGTGAAAGGCGCTTTCGTGATCGCCGGGTACACGATCGTGCTCGCCTCGCACTTCATTGCGACGCTCATGGGATCAACTATGGTCCAATCGTGGCTGATGATCGCGGGAATTCCTTTGTCAGTGATGACGGCTGTCTACACGGCGTATTTATTCGCGCAGGCAAAGGCGCGCGACATGTGGCAGAACCCGCTACTTCCACCCCATTTGTTATTGCAGGCGTTGCTACTTGGTTCGGCTGTTCTGTTGCTGGTCGTTGTCGTCTTTAGAGCAGATCTGGAAAAGGCACTACCGTTTGCGACAGCTCAATCGGAAGTCGTGGTTTTAGAGTGGCTTTTGGCGATCTCGAGTTTGCTACACGTGTTAATGGTGTGGGGCGAAGTCTCCCTAACGCATCCAACAGCACACGCTCGCCTGGCAATTTGGGAGATGGTACGGGGTCGTTATCGAAACGATTTCTGGGTGGGCACAGTGTTATCGATCCTTGGTGGATTGTTACCGTGGCTAGCGATCACCGGTGTTGTTAGTTTCACGATTGGCGCTGCAGGTTCGTCGCTGGCCCTGATCGGTTTGTTGTTGTACGAGAATGCCTACGTGCAGGCAGGGCAATCGGTGCCGCTTGCGTAACGGGAAGAGCCGCAGATCTATGCACTCTCATTCTCCCCGAGCTTTAGCTCGGGGTTACCGGCAGCGACAGAATCTGAAACCGTTTTAACGGTTTCTGCGGCCAAGAAGAGTCGAGTAGAATTCTTTACCAAGCATTATGACTACGAAAACCCAGGCCACAGTGGACGACCTTTACCACGTCCCTGAAAACGGCAAAGCAGAAATCGTTAATGGAGAACTGGTCCTCATGTCACCCGCTGGCGGTGTCCCCGGTCGAGCTGCGGGCGAAATCTTATCAGCTTGCGTGAATATGAACGCCGCGTGGGAGGCGGATACGCTTTTCCCGATAACGTTGGCTTCATCGTCAATCTTCCTCACAGACGTTCTTTCAGCCCCGACGCCGCATTCTTCAAAGGAGAGCTACGTGGCGGGAAGTTCCTTGAAGGTGCGCCGATCTTTGCTGTTGAGGTCCGAAGCGACGACGACGATGGACCTGCGGCAGAAGTTCAAATGGCGGCGAAGCGAGCTGACTATTTTGCTGCAGGAACCCTTGTCGTGTGGGATGTTGACGTCTTACGTGAAAAAGTCGTCCGCGTGTTTCGCGCGAGTGAACCGGATCAAGCAATACTTTATTCGGCTGGCGACACGGCAGAAGCCGAACCCGCTGTTCCAGGTTGGACCATAGCTGTAAACGATTTGCTGGCATAGCAGCGACTCGAGCAGTAGCAGCTGACTGCGCGACGCGAGCGGCACAGTACTGGGCAGATGGATCCGAACACGCTTAATAGAAAGCATGAGCACTAACAAATCCAAGTCGAACGAAACTTTCTATCCCGGCCCATCGCGCAGCCATCTCGCCGCGTTCCCACCTAAAGAGCGTTGGGATGATTGGACTGAACTTGATTCGCGCGCCTGGCCCAAACGCGTCGAACGACATTATTCACTTGTGCCAACTACGTGCTTCAACTGCGAATCAGCGTGTGGCCTGCTCGCTTACATCGACAAAGTCACGGGCGAAGTTCAGAAGTTTGAAGGAAACCCTGAACACCCCGGGTCGCGGGGTCGTAACTGCGCAAAAGGTCCAGCCACACTCAACCAGGTCAATGATCCCGATCGCATTCTTTATCCACTGAAGCGCACTGGAAAACGTGGTGATGGAAAATGGGAGCGCGTCAGCTGGGACGCTGCCCTTGACGATATTGCAGCGCGCATTAGAAAAGCAATCGATGAAAATCGACGTCACGAGATCATGTATCACGTCGGTCGTCCAGGCGAAGATGGATTCACCGAGCGCATTCTCGCGGCGTGGGGTGTTGATGGGCACAACTCACACACGAACATCTGTTCTTCAGGTAGTCGTGAAGGCTATCAACTCTGGATGGGGCTCGACCGCCCGAGTCCGGATCACGCGAACGCCAAAGTGATCCTGCTGATCAGTGCGCACCTTGAATCAGGTCACTATTTCAATCCACACGCGCAACGCGTTATAGATGGAAAAGCAAATGGCGCTAAGCTGATCGTTTTTGACACCCGCTTGTCGCACACCGCGACGCACGCTGACTACTGGGTGTCTCCTTACCCGGGATCTGAAGCCGCGATCCTTCTGTCGATCGCGAACTACATCATTCAGAACACTCTTTACGACCGCGAGTTTGTCGAAACGTGGTGGAACTGGCGGGAGTATCTCGAACTGTCAGAAGGCTCAAACGGAAAAGACTTCCGCTCGTTCGAAGTTGCGCTGAAGGACCTTTACAAGCAATACACTTTTGAATTTGCTGCCGAGGAATCTAACGTCGACGCCAAAGTGATCGAGGAGATTGCGAAGCTGGTTGCCACGGCCGGTACGCAATTCTCGAGTCACAACTGGCGCAGCGCCGCATCAGGTGTCAGCGGCGGATGGTCGGTAGCTCGCTGTCTCTTCATGATCAATGCCCTGCTCGGTGCGATTGCCACTGAAGGCGGCGTTTATCCTAACGCGTGGAACAAATTTGTACCGCGGCCAATCTACATGCCGCCACATCCAGAGATGTGGAACGAAACCACGTGGCCACGCGAGTATCCGCTCTCAATGAATGAGATGTCGTTTCTCCTTCCACACCTGTTGATGGACGGACGTGCAAAGATCGATGTCTACTTTACACGCGTCTACAACCCCGTATGGACCAACCCTGACGGCTTTTCCTGGATTGAGATGCTGACTGATCCGAAGTTGATCGGGTGCTACGTCGCGCTCACGCCAACGTGGAACGAAACTGCGTTCTTCGCCGACTACGTTTTGCCGATGGGCGTGGGTTCGGAGCGTCACGACCTGCATTCTTACGAGACGCACGATTCTCAATGGCTTGGCTTCCGTCAACCTGTAAAGAAGGCACTGCGTCAACGCGCCGGTGAAGATGTCGACGATACACGCGAGGTGAATCCCGGCGAGGTTTGGGAAGAGAACGAATTTTGGTTGGAACTGACGTGGCGCATCGATCCAACTGGAAGTCTTGGCATCAGGCAGTACGCAGAATCGAAAAGACTTCCCTCCACGCGATTAGGCGTAGACGAATATTACGAGTGGATTTTCGACAACTCCGTTCCAGGTTTGCCGGAAAAAGCGGCCGAAGAAGATCTGACGCCGCTGGAGTTCATGCGACGCTATGGCGCCTTCGAAGTAAAACGAAATATCGGTCGCGTGTTCGATCAAACAGTCGGCGCGGACGAGTTGTACGACACACGTGAAGACTACTGGGGACGCGTTTTCACACGCGCTCCGAAACCCGCTGGTCCAAACATCGTTCCGCTGCCACTCCCTGACGGCGATGCAGACGGTCGACGTCTTGCCGGCGTCAGAGTTAATGGAACAGTGAAACGAGGATTCCCGACTCCGAGTGGTCGCCTGGAGTTTTTCTCGCGAACGCTTGCTGAATGGGGTTGGCCCGAGTATTCAATCCCAACTTACTTTGCGAGTCATGTTCATCCCGACAATCTCGAGACTGAACAAACGATCCTGATCTCAACGTTTCGTTTGCCGGTGCAGATTCACACGCGCAGCGCGAATTCGAAATGGCTGGATGAAATCGCGCATACAAATCCACTCTGGATACATCCTTCCCATGCGAAAACGCTTGGCGTCAAAACCGGACAGCTGCTGCGCGTCGAAACGGAGATCGGCTACTTCGTAGTTCCTGCCTGGGTCACTGAAGGAATCAAGCCGGGCATCGTCGCCTGCAGTCATCACATGGGCCGTTGGAAGTTGCAGGACGAAGATGGGCAACGCCAGCTAATGGCGACAGTGAAGTTGGACCACGACGGAACCAACTGGCGGTTGAGACGTGAAAAGGGAATTTCGCCTTATGGTTCAGCCGATCCTGACACGATGCGGATTTGGTGGAAGGATGCGGGCGTTCATCAAAACATGACGTTTCCAGTTCACCCGGATCCAATCTCCGGTATGCACTGCTGGCACCAGGCCGTTAGAGTGCGCGCTGCCGAACCGGATGACAAACCGGGTGATGTGTCTGTGGATACGGCTAAGTCGCGCGAGGTTTACCAGAAGTGGTTGGCGTTGACACGACCGGCTGACACGCACTCACCGGATCGAACTCGCCGGCCTTACTGGATGCTGCGGCCTTTGAAACCGGCGAGGGAATACTATAAGTTGCCAGAGGAGCCGGACGGTGACTGAGGAGGCGAAGATAAAAACGAATCGTTGGTCAATGTTATTTGAGATTCTAGAATTACTATTTACGTGATCGTCTCGATTAACCGCTCGTTCTAGAGACATGAAGCAAATCTCAATTCTTAAATATCAAATGATAATTGACCAACGATTTCTTTTTGAAATCGTCGAATAAGGCCACTAAAGAATGTACTTCAAGCAATTTTATCTCGGCTGTCTTGCGCACGCGTCGTATCTCATCGGCTCCAACGGCGAGGCTGTTGTCGTCGATCCGCAACGCGATGTCGATGAATACATCACTGAAGCCGCCACGCAGCATCTCCAGATTAAATACATCATCGAGACTCATCTTCACGCCGACTTCGTAAGCGGTCACCACGAACTCGCGACACGCACAGGCGCCGAAATTGTTTTTGGCAGACAAGCTGGAGTCGCGTTTCCGCATCGCAGCGTCGCAGATGGCGATGAACTCAAGATCGGCAGCGTAGTCCTGCGATTTATGGAAACGCCGGGTCATACACCTGAAGGAATTTGTGTGCTCGTGCGAGATACCCAGGCGCTCGACAGTCCGCAGAAGCTTTTGACCGGCGACACGCTGTTCATTGGCGATGTGGGCCGTCCTGATCTGGCGGGCGGCAAAGGTTACACGCCGCAAATGATGGCGGCAATGATGTACGACAGTTTGCACACCAAGATCCTCGCCTTGCCCGACGAAACTGAGGTCTATCCTGCGCACGGGGCAGGCTCGATGTGCGGCAAAAACATGTCGAAAGAAACATCGTCGACCATCGGTGAGCAACGAAAGTTTAATTACGCATTGAAGCCCATGACACGCGAACAATTCGTGGAGATGATGACGGCGGATCTCCCTGAGGCACCGGCGTATTTTCCGCGGGACGCAGAAATCAATCGGGCCGGCGCTCGCGGTCTGTCAGAACTCACGGAACCGAAGGCGTTGTCAGTGTCTGACGTTGCCGGGCTCAGCGGCGATGTTGTTTTGCTCGACATTCGGCCGGCTGAGGAGTTTGGCAACGGCCATTTGCCGGGCTCGTTAAATATCGGACTCGGTGGACAGTTTGCGATGTGGGCCGGCAGTCTTATTCCGATCAATTCGGAGATCGTTATCGTAGCCGCGACCAATGCACAGGTTGATGAAGCTGTGATGCGATTGGCACGCGTTGGAATCGAAAACGTGGTCGGATATCTCAAAGGCGGGATCGACAGCTGGCGTTACGCCGGGCGTCCGTTAGAAATAGTTCCTCAGGTCACCGTTCAAGATCTGAAACAACAGGCAGAGAAGGGCGAATTGCAAATCCTGGATGTTCGCCGTCCTGCGGAGTACGAAAGCGGGCACGTGCCTCATGCTGTCACTGGACCACTGGCAACCCTCGAACGCAACGTGTCTGACTTGGTGTTGGATAGAGAAAAACCAATCGCGGTAATCTGTGCGGGCGGTTATCGCTCTAGCGCCGCAACCAGCCTCCTACAAAAACACGGCTTTAAGAATCTGCTCAACGTAACTGGCGGCACCAGTGCCTGGATCAATGCCGGATACCCCGTCGAAACAGCAAATACTTAAACAGGATTTGCGAATTACAGGATTACTCCTCTAAAGTTTTCTGCTTTAATCTTGTAATCCTGAAATCCTGTCGAATATATGGGCTACACGGCAATCGATCCGGTAACGTTCAAACTATTAATTAGTCTCGCCATTATCGTTATCGCGACTATTCACGGTTATGGCGCCGCGTGGCTGGCAATCTGGATGTTGTTCCACCCATATAAGCCAGTGAAATTGTTTGGTCTCACTATCTGGCCTCAGGGGATGATTCCACGACATCGCGAGCGATTGGCTCAGTCGATTGGAAACGCTGTTGGCAACGAACTTGTTTCTCAGCAGACAGTCTTCGACGCGTTGTTCGAGACTAGCTTCTTCGAACGCAAGGTTGAGGATTTCGTCAGCACCTATACCGGCGATCTACTCTCCAAGGTCTATCCTTCGTTCCTCGAAGCTCTGCCATCCCAGGCTCGTGGTCCAATTCTCGATACGATCTCCGCTTTGCAGTATCGCCTCGCCGAGTACATTGCGGAGATGCTCAAAAGCGAGGAGACCGCCGACGCGATCGAACATTTCGTCGATAAACAGGTTGATGAACTTCTCAAACGTCGCGTTGGCGACACGGTCAATACTCAGTCGATCGAGCAGCTTGTACAGTTCATTCAGCAACATCTCGAACGGCTCGTCGGCGACCAGGGCTTCGATCAAAAACTTCGTTCGTTCGTATCTGCAAGGCTCGACGAGATCGCCGCTAGTGATTCAACACTTGCTGATGCACTAACACCGGAAACCATCGACTTCATCAAAGAACGAATCGACAGTCACGTCCCTCCAATCGTGCATCAACTCGCGGAGATTGCTACCAGCCAAACCACTCGGAAACGAATTGGCGCACTGATCAAGCTTGAGGTCGACGAGTATTACGAACAACTTTCGCTGCTGAAGAAGATCTTTATTTCACGGGAGCGGATTCATCGAGAAGTTGATGAGCTCGTTAATCAAACATTGCCGAAGCGTATTGAAGAGTACTTACGAGGGGACGCGTTCGCGCAGGAAGCCGAGGCGTTTCTCAATGCGACGATCGACACAGTTCTCGCACGGCCACTGAAGGATCTGATAGGCCAATTGGAAAGCGACAAGTTTGAGCGATTGAAGGACCAGATCACTGAACGACTGCTCTCGATAGTCCGCGGCGAGGAGCTCCCGAAGTCTGTTGCCTCGTATTTCTCAGATGCGCTCGAGAGTTTCCGTCCAAAGAGCATCGGCGACGCACTGACGGAACTCAACCCAGATGCAATTGATCGTGGCAAGGCCTTTCTGACGCGCAGCTTGCTAAGTTTGCTATCTCGAGATGACACGGCCCGCACCGTTAACGCGATTCTGACTGCGCAGATTGAGCGATTGTTAATTGCGCCGATCGGAAAGCTTGGCGATCACGTATCGCAGAACTCCGTGGCACGGGCGAGTCGCGCATTGGTCGAGCGAATTACCGTCGCGGCGCGAGAGCGTCTACCAGTCGCGATTGCTGAATTCGATGTCGGCGGCTTAGTGCGAAAGAAAGTGTCAGATTATCCTATAGAAAAACTTGAGGAATTGGTCCTCTCAGTCGCCCAGCATCACCTGAAAACAATCGAGCTCTTTGGTGCGATAATCGGCTTCTTCATCGGCGTGGGACAGGTGATCTACTTTTGGGTGACGTATGCGCCGCATCGATAGTGCGTTCGGAATGTTCGATACACTTCAGGAAGCTCTGATGCGAGAGAGGCTATTCAGTACCATCCGCGGTAGCGGATGGCCACCGCTCAACCTCGCAACATCAAATCTTTTTTGTGTCATGGCCATTCGCTACCGAATGGTACTGAATAGTCGATCCCGCGACTTATTCAGAGATTCCTGAAGTGTATCGGACATCGGCTGACGCAATTTCACGGAACAACAAGATAGGCTGATCCGTTTTCTCGCTTAGCGCACATCGGCCAATCGCGCGGTATACAAGAATGTCATACAGCATTGACTCAACAACGGAACGGGAGCGAAGCGACCGATGTCAAGTTACGTTGGGTCATCGCTCAGTTGATATCGGTCGCTTCGCTCCCGTTCCGTAGTTATTGTCGACACCCGCTGCACACAGACACTGTCATATCGGAAGGACGTCAAATGTATTGTTCAACTTGCGGGGCACCCGTCACAAGCGGCTTGAGCTTCTGTAATCGCTGCGGGGCAAATCTGAAAGATAGATCCAGTAGTCAAAACATGGGGCCCATCTCCGCGTTCCTTACCGCAATAACAATTCTCGCTGTAGTTGGTCTTGGCATCATGCTCGGTGGCTCGCTCGTATTGACCAAGGAAGCACACTTGCCCTTCGAATTGATCGGCTGCTTCATGCTTTTCACTTTTCTAATCGTCGGTGTCATTGAATTCATGCTAGTTCGACAGCTAGCGCGTGTCACTGGAGCAATAGACGATCGCCCTACACTTGCACCGCCACAACCGCTGCACGAGTTACGTCCGGCGAGTGTGAACAATCTTGCTGAACCGATTGGCAGCGTCACCGAGAACACCACGCGCACTCTTGAATACGCTCGCCGCGAACAATGACCTGAAGGAGAAGATTATGAGAACGATTACATTGGGATTGCTGGTTGCACTCGCAGCCGTGTTCGCTGGATGCCATGGAATGGCAGGTCAAGTTCGTGGATCGGGTAATCGTGTGGTCCAGAAGCGAGAGATCGGGAATTTCACGTCGATAACAACTGAAGGCGCATATGACGTTCGCGTTGTTTGTCAAAAGGAAGCGAGTCTGGAGATTGAAGGCGACGACAATGTGCTGGCGGTCATCACTGCGGAAGTTGCGAACGGCGCTCTTCGCTTGAAGTCGTTGCGAAACTTTTCCGTGAGTGAGCCGATAATAGTGCGAATCTCGGTCCCAAACCTTGAAGGCGTGACTGTTTCCGGTGCAGGCAAAGTCGATATAGACGGGTTGAGTAACGATCGGTTCGAACTGGACGTAAATGGCGCACCAACAATTAGAGTTGCGGGCGTGACGAAGCTGCTCGACATCTCTTCGAATGGTGCTGCGAAAGTCGATACACACAAACTCGCGGCATCACACGCGGTAGTGGAGTCGAACGGCGTCTCCAGGATCGATCTGGATGTGAAAGACAAGCTTGATGTAACGATCTCCGGGCCATCGTCAGTTACCTACCAGGGTGATCCAGTGGTAACTAAAACCATTCACGGACCTGGGAAGTTGGAGAAAAAAGCAACCGAGGGTGCTTAGTGTGGGATACACTTCCGATTGGTTCAGATTGTTGATTGACGATTGACGATTGCTAATTTGAGTCTGTCCTCTAACACAATCGGTCAATCTAAAATCGACTCGACAATCCTCAATCAAACTCAAAGCCTGTCGAAACAGAATATTTCAGTTGACATTCCGCGCTTTGCTGAATAACTATTTGCCATCACCGAAAGGAGCTTACGTCCCCAATGACCTATGTAGTTGTGGAATTATGCGTTGATTGCAAATACACAGATTGCGCTGCAGTATGTCCCGTCGAAGCATTTCACGAGCTACCCGATCGTTTATATATCAATGCCGACACGTGCATCGATTGCGACGCGTGCGTACCGGAATGCCCCGTTGAAGCTATTTTCGCTGATACCAATGTGCCTGAGAACTATGCGCACTGGACTCAAATAAACATCGACGAAGCTCCAAACTATCCCGTCATTAGTAAGAAGATTCCCGCGCTACACGGACCGAGCTGTACAGGACCGGAGGAATAACGTCGCCCGATCCCTCCCACAGATTGAGCCATTAGGGATGAAGCGGGGAAAAGAAATCATTGGTCAATTATCATTTGACAGTTATTAATTATTATTTGATCAAGTGAGTAATCTCAAAAATCAAATGATAATTGACAAATGATTTCTTTTCCCGCTTCATCCTTTATCCCTCATCCTTCATCCCTGATCTTTACGCCGCTTACCCTTAAATCTTGACAGCATTTCGCGCCGCGTGATACCTGAGTAAGCCACTTTGGCCCGGCTGATATCCACTGCTTTAATGGTCGCATTCATTGCGAGCGCAAGTTTACCGAATCAGAAAACTGATCGGCGGGAAGGGCTCTCGTCGTCGACTCGCGAAAGACTCAAACCGCTCGAGTCGCGTCTGATCGAAACAGTCCGCGCTGAAAACTGTCGCCGAGAACATCGGATCTTCACTGCCAAGCCACACATGGCCGGCTCGGCTCGGAACTACGAGCTGGCCCAATACGTCGCAGAGCAGTGGCGCAAGTATGGTCTCGACGACGTCCAGCTGATCGAGCATCCCGTTTACCTTCCGTGGCCAGTGCGATACGAAGCGACGCTGGTCGACTCAAGAGAGAAACTTTCGCTAAAAGAAGAACCGATACCAGAGGATCCTGATTCATATTCCAACGAAGTTGGAATCCCTTATTGTGCTTACTCTGCTGACATCGACATCACCGCTCCCGTCGTTTACGTGAACAGTGGCAATCCGGAAGATTACGACCTACTGCAAAAACAAGGCGTGGATGTACGCGGCAAGATTGCGCTCGCGCGTTACTCCGTTCCCTATAGTTATCGCGGATTCAAAGCGTTAACAGCACAAAAGCGCGGAGCATCGGCACTCCTTCTTTATTCTGATCCTGCTGAAGATGGATTTAAGAAAGGCGCGGTTTATCCTGCTGGTCCCTGGGGGCCCGAAAGTCATCTGCAAAGAGGCGGTATCGTTTACGACTTCAACTTGCCCGGCGATCCGCGCACACCGGGTTGGGCCTCAGCGACGGGCGGACGTTTTCTTCCCGCGGAAACAGCTGTTTCAATGCCGACGATCGCAGCCGCGCCAATGTCTTACAAGGATGCTCGAAAGCTCTTGTCGATGATGACTGGTCCAACTGCACCTCAGAAGTGGCAAGGCGGCCTTCCACTGCAATATCGCCTTGGTCCAACTTCCGACAAACTGCATCTGGTTATCGAGAACGATAAGAAGGTGCGTTCGATTTGGAATGTTGTCGGTGGGTTGCGTGGCACGGAACGTCCTGATGAATGGGTCGTGCTGGGCAATCATCGTGACGCGTGGGTGTTTGGCGGAGTCGATCCAAGTAGTGGCAGCGCGACGATGATGGAAACTGCGCGCGCGTTCGGGGAGTTGAAGCGGAGTGGTTGGAGGCCACGTCGTACCTTGATCTTCGCTTCGTGGGACGCAGAGGAATTCACGCTGACGGGAAGCACAGAATGGGGTGAACTCGAAGCCGATAAACTGAAAGCGGGCGCGCTTGCATATTTAAACGTGGATAGCTCCGCTTCGGGCAACAACTTCACAGCTGCAGCTGTGCCTTCATTGGCAAACTTCCTGCGCGAGGTCGCACGCGACGTTCCTGATCCGAGTGGCGGCTCGATCTATGATTTGTGGGCGAGCCGCAACAAGTCGGATACACCAGTCACAACTCGCCTTGGCTCTGGTTCTGACTACACGGTATTTCTAAATTTTCTCGGCGTACCCATCGCTGATCTTACGTTTGATGGACCATACGGCGTTTATCACTCCATCTACGACAGCTTCACCTGGATAGATCGCGTTGGCGATCCAGGCTATCGATATCATGCGGCAATGAGTCGTTACTGGGCCGTCGCTGCCCTGCGCCTGGCTGAGTGCGATTACGTACCGCTAGACTATGATGCGTACGCGCGCGAAGTGAAGATCTATTTGGATGAAACAGAGCGTGCGGGCCGCGATCGGAAAATGGCAATTGATTTTCAAGCGGCACTTAGTGCGGCGGAACGCTGGCAGAAAAACGCGCGTGTCGTGCTTGAGGCGGCGCGCAAGGCGGCCGAGAGCGGTGATTCAAAACAGGCGGAGCATGTTCACCACGCACTTATGAAGGTAGAGCGTGCCTTGTTGGATGAGGAAGGACTGGCCGGCCGGCCATGGTTCAAACATCTCATCTATGCGCCGCGACCGACTTACAAAGCGATGGTTTTGCCGGCGTTGACTGAAGCAATTGAAGCCGATGATGAAGCGCGAGCGAGGAAGGAAGTGGATCGCCTCACGCGCGCCCTCAACCGAGCCGCTGCGGTTCTTCAACCATAAAGAGTTCTACTCCGTTCGAAGCGCCACTAACGGATCAACTCTCGTTGCTCTTCGTGCCGGTAGCAAGCAAGCGAGCAGTGCCACCGCCAACAACACTACTGAAACGATCGCGAAGGTAAGCGGATCCGTTGACGAAACGCCGTAAAGCAGACTCTTTAACACCCGCGAAAGAGAAAAGGCACCGACAAGGCCAATCGCCAACCCAATCAACGCCATCGTCATTCCTTGCCGCACAACCAAACGCAGAACATTCGCACGTTTCGCTCCAAGCGCCATACGGATACCGATTTCGTGAGTGCGCCAACTCACCGAATAGCTCATTACGCCATAAAGACCCACAGCCGCAAGCACCAAAGCAACTGCGGCGAAGATACCCAACAGGAACATGTTGAATCGACGCGGCGCGACTGATGTACTCAATAGCTGATCGAGAGTATGCGTGCGCCAGATGATCTGATCCGGATCGAATGCTTTCACTGCGGCGCGCGCCGGTTGAATCAATTGACCCGCATCCCTGAGATCCGTTTTCAAGAGAACATTCAGTCGCCTATCGGGTCTTTGCAGGTACGAAACATAGACTTCAGGTTGAACATCGGCGTCGAGTCCTTTGCGTTTCACATCTCCCACAACACCGACAATCTCGCGCGGCGTTTTGTCTGGTCCATCAAACACAAGACGTCTTCCAATCGGATCTTCGCCCGGAAAGAAACGTTTGACGAACCCATCGGTGACTACCAACACTTCTGGCATTCCTTTCGTGTCGTTCTCCGACAATACACGACCTCTCTGCAACGGAATATTCATAGCGCGAAAATAATCCGAGCTCGCCACAGTGTATTCAGCCACCAACTCCTCGCCCGGTTTGTACGGAGGCCGACCTTCAATATTGAAACTTAACTCGACGTCGAAATCTGTTAGCGGAACATTGCTGGTAAGCGCGACGTCTCGCACGCCCGGAACAGTCTTCATTCGCTGCAGTAGCTGTTGAAAAGTTGCCGCCTGTTGCTCCTCTTTTGGATACCGGGTACGACTGAGTGGAATATCCAACGCCAACACGCCACTCGGATTGAATCCCGCATTCGTCTTCAACAATCTGACGAAGCTATTGATTAAAAGGGCGGCGCCAACCAGAAGCATTAACGACAGGGCGACTTCCGAAACGATCAGCGCGCTGCGCATGCGGCTACGTCCCGTGTGTGACGGACCACGGCCGCTCTCTTTGAGAGTGTTGTTCGGGTTTGGTTTTGCTGCTTGTAACGCGGGTGCTAATCCAAAGAGCAAGCCAGTCAAAACAGTTGCACCAAAGGTGAAGCCGAGGACGTAACGGTCGAGACCAACTTCCTGTAATCGCGGCACGTCAGAGGGTCCATACGCCACCAACATGCTGACGCCCCAACTTGCGAGCAACAGTCCGACTGCACCGCCCGCCAAAGACAGAAGCAAACTTTCGATCAGAAACTGCATAACAATCCGGCCACGACTCGCGCCAAGTGCCGTTCGAATCGCCACTTCCTTTTGTCTAGCAGCAACGCGCGCCAGCAGCAGATTGGCGACGTTCGCGCACGCGATCAAAAGCACCAGGCCAACTGCTCCGAACATCACAAGCAATGCCGGACGATAGTCGCGCGTTATGTCCTCGTGCATCGAGCCAACGGTGAAGACGATGTTCGTGTTTGTCTTGGGATTCTGCTGTTCGATTTGTTTTGAAAGCACATCAAGTTCAGCTTTGGCCTGTTCGATGGTGACCCCTGATTTCATTCGACCAACGACACCCAGGAACCGATCGTCGCGCGTCTCGCGCGTCTGTTGCGTAAGAAAAGCTGCCGACATCATCGGCTCCCAGTAGTCCTGCTTTTCGTCGCTGATTGGAAATTCAAAGCCCGCCGGCAACACACCGATGACTGTGGTCTTTCCCCCCAGATTTACTTCACGACCGATGATGTTTCGATCGCCACCGTAACGTCGCTGCCACAAACCGTAGCTGATCACGATGACTGATGGGCCGCCCGGCTTGTCTTCGTCACGTGTGAATACGCGGCCGAGGATTGGATTAACTTTGAAGACCTGAAAGTAGTCAGCAGTTACGACAGCGCCGATTAGTCGTTCAGGTTCACCCCCTTCAGTCACCATCGTTCCGGAGCGTTGGACGGAAGCGACTGCTTCAAGCGTCGACGCACGCGATTGCAAATCCAGCAGATCGGGAACAGAGAAAGTACCGCGACCGTCGAGAGCTTGATCGCGCTGCTCACTCGCTAGCGTAACCAGCTGCTCTGGCTGTTGAAATGGCAATGGACGCAGGAGCACCGTATTGACGACCGAAAAGATCGCCGTGTTCGCGCCGATGCCGAGTCCCATCGCAATGATGGCGACAATCGTCAGACTCGGTCGCTTAAGCAACATTCGTACTGAGTAGGTGAGATTCTTCCAGAGCGTTTCCATCTTTTAACTCCCTTGGGTAGCGCCTTTTCTCAAAAAGACCGGCGCTCTTTCCAACTACTTCCGACAACCACCGGCTTCAGCAGCGTAGTGTCGCTTAGTTCAACTCACCGCGACGACCATCAGAGCCGCGTCGTCCGCAAAAGTCTCATCGCAAAAGTTTGCAACAGCCGTAAAGACAATTTCCTTCACTTGTTCGGCGTTGCAATTTCGGTATTGCGAAAGCAACTGAATGAGTCGCGCTTCGCCAAATTGTTCGCCGCTTTCATCAAAGGCTTCCGTTAAGCCATCTGTGAACAGTAACAATCGATCGCCCGCACGCAGATCGACGATGTCTTCAGAAAACGAGGCCGCTTCAAAACCGCCAAGAACGCTACCGCCGGCTTCCAGGCGCGTCCACTCGCCATTCGCGCGCAGGAGGATCGGAGGATTATGCCCTGCATTAGTGAACTGTAGCCGACGGTTCGACACATCCAGCACGCCGTAAAACGCCGTAACGAATTTGTGTAGAGGCGTGTTTGCGTAGAGCTGTTGGTTGAGTCGCGTAGCTACTTCGCTTGACGAGAGATTACTTCCCGCAAGGCTTTTCAATGCCGCCTGAAAATTTGACATGAGGAGCGCTGCAGGTAATCCCTTACCCACAACATCTGCAACGCAGAGCGCAACGCGGTTGTCGTCAATCTTGAATGCTGAAACATAATCGCCGCCAACCGTCGTTGCTGGTTGCCAATGCATCGCAAGTTCAAAAGCCGGCAACGACGGAGCAGAAGTCGTTAATAAGCTTTCCTGTAGCTCTCGGGCTTCGACCAACTCTCTTTGCAGCCGCGTATCCCTCTGCCGGTCAATCGCCATCTTGTTTTGAAAACTTCGGCGAGCCTGTGCGTGTTTCACCTGCTTGGCAAGTGTCTGAAGCAGATGCCGGTTGTCCCAGGGCTTTTGTACAAAATCGCAAACGCCGCGGCGCATCGCTTGAACGGCCAGATCGACAGTACCCCACGCCGTCATGACAACGATTGGGAGAGAGGGGTCCAG